>JBKJPM010000076.1:0-3247 GCA_046595175.1 Gemmatimonadaceae bacterium | reverse complement strand
CTAATGCAGCAAAAAAGTCAGCGTATTTTGCCGGTAGTGACATGGAGCGGGCAGCTGATTTGAATGCTGCCCTGAGGGACGATTCCATAGATGCGCTCTGGTGTATTCGCGGTGGGTATGGTGCGATGCGAGTTCTTCCCGAGATGGATTTCCAAGCGTTCTCGCGAAAACCAAAGGCGTTGATCGGCTACTCCGATATCACCGCCCTGCACGCGGCAATCGCATCGCGTTGCGAAGTCGTAACCTTCCACGGACCGACCGCTCGCGGCAAACACTCGAACTTTTCCCGCGAATCCTTCATCCGCGCGATTGTTGCGCAGAAAGACTCCTGCGGGTTCTGGCCGCAAGCTCGCACCGTTCGGGGAGGCACTGTGACGGGACGGATGGCCGGGGGAAATCTTGCTCTCGTGGCTTCATTGGTCGGGACTCCCTTTCAAATCGATCTAACGGACGCGATTCTCCTGGTGGAAGACATTAACGAGGCAGTCTACCGGGTCGATAGGATGATGCAGCAGCTGCTGATGTCGGGATCGCTCGATAACTGCGCTGCGATCGGAGTAGGCGATTTCACACTGCCGCCTGATGACAATGATGCTGCTGACCGGACGGTGGATGAAGTCTTCTTCGAAGTAACGGAAAAGCTGGGAATTCCCTGTATCTCTGGTCTGCCTTTCGGCCACATTGACGACCAGTGGACGGTTCCTCTCGGCGCCGCGGCTTTGCTGGACACTGTTAGAAGGAGCCTCAACGTGATAACTCCAAACAACGCATGACAATGCCTTTCAAGACCGGCGCGGACCTCGTGGAAGAGGCTCGCCAGCGCATCAAGGAAATCTCACCCGCGGAAACGAAGGCACTCCATGATCGCGGTGATGATGTTGTTTACCTCGATGTTCGCGAGCCAAACGAGTGGAATCTCGGGCGCATTCCCGGTGCCGTTCATCTTCCCCGCGGAAACATTGAAAGCAAAGTTGAAGGTGTCGTTGACAGGGGAAAACGAATCATTGTCTACTGTGCTCGTGCGAACCGGTCTGCGCTTGCCGCTGACACAATGCAGCAAATGGGCTATGCGAATGTGGCTTCAATGTCCGAAGGTTTCGGTGGATGGATTTCCGCCGGCGGAGAAGTAGAGGAATGATCCAGGAAGATAGGTTCACGCTTCACCGTCCGGGCGGTCTCACCATTCGCGGCGAGACATTTACTGAGAGCAGGAAACCTGAGCAGACAGTGGTTGTCTGCCACGGCTTCAAGGGATTTTCGCACTGGGGATTTTTCCCGCACCTGGGCCGGCAAATCGCTGCCGCCGGCATGCGCTCGATCTTGTTTGATTTTTCCGGGAGTGGAATCGGCGAGGACCGGGAAACCTTCGTTGACACCGATGCATTCGAAAAGAACACCGTTACCCGGGAGCTTGCCGATCTCGATGCCGTCATTGCGGAGGCGCGCCAGCGAGAGTGGATTACCAGCCCTTACGGCATTCTGGGGCACTCCCGCGGCGGCGGAGTTGCGATCCTCCATGCAGCGGCGAACAGGGATGTGAAGGCGCTTGTAACCTGGGCGGCGATTTCCTATGTCACGCGCTGGACCCCCAGCGATGCGATCACGTGGAGAGATCGTGGTTTCGTAGACATCGTCAATGCGCGAACGGGGCAAGTGATGAAACTCGGAACTTCTCTGCTAGACGACGTCGAGGCCCACGACCGGACAACGCTGGACATTTCCGGCGCTGCCACTCGAATTCGCGCTCCCTGGCTGATACTGCATGGAAGCGAAGATGAAACGGTTCCGGCCGACGAAGCACGGAGACTGCATGAACTATCGAATGCGAAAAGCACACTGCGCATTATTCCGGGCAACCATGGATTTGGCGCCAGGCATCCATTTGCTGATGTGCCGGAAAGTTTTTCCGTGGCCTTGAAAGAGACCCTGCGGTTTTTTGAGCAGCACCTCGTTTGACGTGCAGGAGAATAGTGATCATCCGGTTGTAGCTCAAATACGGGAGCGACTCGCTGCGCATGATCCCGTTCCGCACCAAACAAGTGCGGCGCGCCCCGCCGCTGTTGCGGTAGTCGTGCGTGCGGCCGCAAACGATGTAGATGTCCTGTTCATCAAGCGAGCGGAATACGAGCTTGATCCGTGGAGCGGTCAGGTTGCATTTCCTGGCGGTCGTCACGAGCCGGGCGACGCGGATCTCCTCGAGACCGCACTGCGGGAGACCAGGGAAGAGCTTGGAGTGGATCTGCGGGAGGGTGCCGAGCTTCTTGGCAGGCTGGACGATCTTCACTCCATGACCGTGAAGCTGCCGAATGTATTCGTACGGCCTTTTGTCATCGCGGTGGCGGAGGTGTCACCGATGCAACTCAGCTCCGAGGTGGCGGACGCATTCTGGGTACCGCTTTCGGTGCTTAGAGAAGAGGCAAGCTGGCGTCTTACTACTGTCAGCGCGCGCGGTCTTTCGTTCGACGTCAGGGCTTGTGAGTTCCACGGCCGCATCATATGGGGAATGACTGAGCGGATTGTCGCTCAACTAGTTGCCGTAGCATTCGGACCAGCTTGACCCAGCCCCGGGGCCTTCAACCTTAATTTAGCCAATCCTAAGTCTTACCATTGTAATTTAGTTAGGTAAACCTAAATTATGGTTGAGTAAGACTTAACATTTATGCGGGACTGCCGTCTTGAACCTTTTGAAAAAGCCCGATACCGACTTGCCTGTTCCCCGCGGCGCCGATCCCGGCTGGAGGCGGGCTCGTCTTACGCCGTCGCTGGCGGAGGTTTATCGCACCGTTCCGGTCACTGGAAAAACCTGGTGGCGCAAAGTTCTCGCCTTTGCAGGCCCGGGATATCTCGTGGCAGTCGGGTACATGGACCCGGGTAACTGGGCCACCGATCTCGCGGGTGGTTCGCAATTCGGATATACGTTGCTGACCGTTATCCTGATGTCGAACCTGATGGCGATTCTTCTTCAGGGCCTGGCGTCCAAGCTTGGAATTGTGACAGGAAGAGATCTCGCCCAGGCATGCAAAGATCACTATTCGCGTCCCGTTTCTCTCGCGCTCTGGGTGCTGTGCGAGCTCGCGATTGCTGCATGCGATCTTGCGGAGGTCATCGGCTCCGCGATTGCGCTCAACCTTCTCTTCGGAATTCCGCTCCCCATCGGAATCGGCATAACGGCACTCGATGTACTGCTTGTCCTGTACCTGCAGAACAAGGGATTCAGGCTGCTGGAGGCACTGGTTATCGCCCTGGT
>JBKJPM010000108.1:0-2500 GCA_046595175.1 Gemmatimonadaceae bacterium | reverse complement strand
TCCATACTCCAGAAACAGCCGCCAGCGAACATCGCCGTGTCGATTGTAACAGATACCGGTTTATTGGTTCGTGCGATAACAGCTTGCTCGGTCTGTGCGTGGATCGAATCCTTACTGACGGCTATGCGCGTCGCGGCAGGTGGCGGCGACTTCTTCACATCCTGGGCGATAGCCTGTGCAGGTTCGCGAGGACTGCACCCATGTGCCGCTAATGCGATTGCCAAGCAGGTGATACAGGTTTGAATTGTTCTCATAGAGCACTCTCCTGCGAGCCTGAGGGGCATAGACCGTACCTAAACCCGGAAACGCGCTGGATTAACAATTATTGCAGGCAATACGCGTTTGGCCCCGGGGTGCGCTAGCTTCATCATCAGCATCCTGATTCCCCGTTTGGACTTCCATGACAGAGTCACTGACCGATTCAACACGTTTTACCTCGCTCGGGTTGAACGCCCAGCTGGTGGAATCGCTTTCCGCCCTTGGGTACGAGGAGCCGACACCAATTCAAACGGAAGCAATTCCACCGCTGCTCGCGGGTCGAGACCTGCTTGGGCAGGCGGCGACGGGAACCGGCAAGACCGCCGCATTTGCATTGCCGCTCCTGCAGCAGATTTGCGACGACGCATCCCGGAATCCGCGCCAGCCAGCGATCTCCGCACTGATTCTCGTTCCGACCCGTGAGCTCGCAATGCAGGTTGCGGAAGCGGTGCACAAATACGGCAAGCCATTCCTCGTCGAGGTGCTTCCGATTTACGGCGGCCAGTCGATGTCGCAGCAGCTGCGAGCGCTGAAGCGTGGAGTTGATGTTGTTGTGGCGACACCGGGGCGCGCGCTGGATCATATCCGCCGCTCTACGCTCAAGCTCGACCGCGTTCGTACCGTCGTTTTGGATGAAGCAGACGAAATGCTCGACATGGGTTTTGCGGAAGATCTCGAAGCAATCCTCAATGAGACGCCGAAAGAGCGACAGACCGCACTGTTCTCGGCGACCATCGCTCCAAAGATCAAGGCGATCGCGAAGCGGCACCTGAAAGATCCGGTCAATGTAAAGATCGCCTCCGAGCGGACTGCTCCTGGTGAAGTGCCGCGAGTGCGACAGGTTGCATACATGGTGCAGCGCCAACAGAAGTCAGAAGTGCTTGGACGAGTGCTCGATCTGGAAAGTCCGACGTCGGCGATCATTTTCTGCCGTACGCGGAACGAAGTCGATGAGCTTACCGAAACATTGAATGCGCACGGATACAGGTCGGAATCGATCCATGGCGGTCTCTCGCAGGAACAGCGTGATCGCGTGATGCGTCGTTTTCGGGACGGGAGCGTCGAGCTGTTGATTGCAACGGATGTCGCAGCCCGCGGACTCGACATTGGTCACCTGTCACACGTTTTCAACTATGACGTCCCTGCATCGGCTGATGCATATGTGCACCGTATCGGGCGCACGGGACGCGCGGGACGCGAAGGTGTTGCGGTTACACTTGCCGAGCCTCGCGAGACAAGGCTGCTGCGCAACATCGAGCAGCACACGCGACACAAGATCACGATGAAGCCGATTCCCACTGAGGGAGATCTCGAGGCCCGGCGCCTCGAGGCGAGCCACACCCGCCTCAGGGAAGCGATAGAAGAGGGAGAGCTGGATGCATATCGCGCAATTGTCGAGTCGCTGGCGTCACGCGAGGATGTCATGGACATCGCCGCTGCTGCGATGAAGATCGCGCATCAGAGCACGGCAGGGGCAAAGCGTGCGCGGAAGCCGTCCACGATCACTGCCTTCGACGAGCCGCACGAACGTTCCACGCGCAAGGGAAAACGGGAGCGCGAGCGTGAGCGCCCTGAGAAGAAGAGCTTTAAGGAAGGTACTGGCGGAAAGAAGCGGCCGCCGAAAACGGGACGGGATGCCAAGGTGGCGCGGATTTATGTCGGTGTCGGACGCAACCGGAAAACGCGGCCTGCCGATATTGTTGGCGCAATTGCAAATGAAACAGGAATGGACGCCCGCGCCATTGGCTCGATTGAAATTCTCGAGGACCATACCATCGTGGAGATTCCCACGCATGAGGTGAAGAAGGTGATTACAGCGCTGCGTGCGACGACTGTCCGCGGTCAGCGTGTTACAGTGCGTGAGGAGCAGTAGCAGGGAGGAAAGAAAACAGACATCTTTGCTTCACTCACTCCCCACATATGGTGAAGTAATGAAGCTTTGCAGATTTGCGCTGGTACTGAGCGGTATAACGGCTGCTGCCTGCGCTCCCTCTACTGTCGTCACCAGTGCGCCGGTACCGCCTACACCGGCCGCTGTCACCGACGCAAAGGCTGGAGAGGAAGCAATCATTCGATCGCTGGTGGGTCGTCTCGATCTCGAGCGATATAAAGCAACTATCAAAGGTCTTACCCAATTTGGGGATCGCCGGCAGGGAACCGACCGAAATCGTGCCGCAAGCGACTGGATCGAAGCGCAGCTGAAAAGTTATGGCTGCAGCGGCGTCGAGCGATTGAAGTACGA
>JBKJPM010000303.1:0-5190 GCA_046595175.1 Gemmatimonadaceae bacterium | reverse complement strand
GTAGAAATTTTCGAACGCGGCGATGTGGACGCTGCGCGGAAAATTTTTTCCGCGGTCTCACCTGGCGCGGACGCCGAAGCAGTGGCCTTAACGAACTGGCAGTTCGCGATGATTGCGCGCGACTTCAAGCAGGCCGAAGCAGCGGTCGCCGACGCGCACTTCGAACGCTTCAACGTCCCCAGCGGGCCGGCTATTCCCCGGGCGTACCTGGAAGGCTGCATCGCCCTGGCGCGCAGCGATCCAGATCGCGGCCGGGCGCAATTCGAACGCGCACGCGCCGAATTCCAAAAGCAAGTCGACGGCCATCCGACCGACGCGAGCCGCTACGCGGCGCTCGCACTAGTCGATGCATTCCTTCATCGCCACGATGAAGCGATTCGCGAAGGGCAGCGCGCAATCGAGCTGAAACCTGTTCGCACCGACGCGCTCCTCGGCGCGGTCTACGAAGCAAATTTGGCCCTTGTCTACGCGAACACCGGCGAGATCGACAAAGCGATGGTGTTGATCGAGCGCCTCATCACGACGCCAGGAGCGGTCAATTTTGGTGAAGGGAGCGTGACGCTACAGGATCTGCGCTCGCGTTGGGAATGGGATCCGCTGCGGAACGACCCGCGCTTTCAAGAGATCATCGCTGGCCCGGAACCGAAGACGATCTACAACTGACGACGATACAATCTGGCAATTTCTTCGCCGAGTTGAAGCGGCGCAATGTCTACAAGGTCGGAATCACTTATCTCGTTGTCGGCTGGCTGCTGATACAGGTCGCGACGCAGGTCTTCCCGTTCCTGGAAATCCCGAACTGGGCGATCCGGCTGGTCATCCTGCTCGTCGCGATCGGCTTCCCAATCGCGCTCGTGATCGCGTGGGCGTTCGAGTCGACATCCGAGGGAATCAAGCGGACGGAAACCGCCGATGCGGCGCGGAAGCAGTCGCGTGGTGGAGCATGGATGTACATCGTTGCGCTGGGCGCCGTCGCATCGGTGGCGTTGTTCTTTCTTGGTCGTTACACAGCAAAGCCGCGCACTGCCGCTCCGGCGGAGCTGCTGTCGAAATCGATCGCCGTGCTGCCGTTCCAAAGTTTCAGCAAGGATGAAGACAACGCGTTCTTCGCTGATGGCGTGCAGGATCAAATCCTAACGAATCTTTCCAAAGTGGCGGATCTAAAAGTGATCAGTCGCACGAGCGTGATGCAGTACAAGAATACAGCGACACGAAATCTGCGGGAGATCGCGCAGCAGCTTGGCGTCGCTCATGTGCTGGAAGGGAGTGTGCAGCGCGCGGGCGGAAAAGTTCGGGTAACGGCCCAGCTGATCAATGCACTCACGGACGCGCACGAGTGGGCGGAGAATTATGATCGGCCAGTCGATGACGTTTTCGCCATTCAAAGTGAGATTGCAAAAGCGATCGCCGATCAGCTGCGCGCGCAAATTTCGCCCAGCGAAAAAAAAGCACTGTCGCAGGCACCTACGACCGACCTGGAAGCGAACCGGCTTTTTGTGGAGGCGAAGAGTCTGGATGAGATGAACAACAATGACCCCAACGGGAAGCAAAACCTTCTTCGCGCGGAAAAGCTGCTCGACGACGCGCTAGCTCGCGATCCGAAGTTCGTTGCGGCTTCCTGCCTGTTGGTGGCGGTTGAAATGGATCTCTACTTTGGAGGATTCGATCACTCCGCAACTCGGCTGGCGCGGGCCAAAGCGCTACTCGACGAAGCGGCGCGGCTTCAGCCTGATGCCGGTGAGGTGCATTTGGCGCGCGCGGATTATCTTTACCATGGGTTCAGGATGTACGACTCAGCGCGCGCTGAGTTGGAGCTTGCGCGACGGACGTTACCGAATCATGTCAATATCCCGTACTTCACTGCCTTAATGGATCGGCGCCAGGGGCGTTGGATTGAGGCCGAACGCAACTTCGCACGAACCGCCGAGCTCGACCCCCGCAACGTCGGCGTGCTCTTCGATATCGGCGACTTTTATCGGGCGTTGCGCCGCTACTCGGAGTCGAATGTTTTTTTTAGCCGCGCGGTCACTGTTTCTCCGCATCAGTACTTTAATCGCACGCAGGTTGCGCAAAATGCGTTTCTGGAGCGCGGTGACATTGCCGCGTGGCGTGCACAGATCACACTCATGCTGCGGGAGGAGCCCCAGGCCGCTCCGGCTATCGTTTACTCACAGGTTGCGTGCGCTCTGGCAGAACGCGATGCCGCGGTGGTGGCTCGCGCTATCGCCGCTGTTCCACCAGAGGGTCTTGTAGCGCGCGATAACTCATCATGGCCGCGTGAATGGTATGCCGGGCTCGCGGCGCGTGTGTCGGGCGATGACGCAAGCACACGCTCGAATTTCGCTGCGGCACGTCTTTTCCCGGAAAAGACTCTGCGTGAACAACCGGAGTACGCTCCGGCCTGGTCCCAACTTGGTGTGATCGATGCCGGCCTCGGCCGCAAGGATGATGCGATCCGGGAAGCGCGGCGCGCGTGTGAGCTTCTGCCCGCTTCGGTCGACTCGTTCGATGCTCCGATCCAAATTATCTATCTCGCGATGGTGTATGCATGGACGGGAGAAAAGGACCTCGCATTGGAGCAACTTCGTGCTGCCGCGCAGCTCCCCAATGGAATTACCTATGGGGAATTAAAGTTGAATCCGGAGTGGGACTCACTTCGGGACGACTCCCGCTTTGAAAAGATTGTCGTTGCACTCGCACCGAAGGACCAAAGTAAGTGAGCTCGTTCTTTCAGGAGTTGAAGCACCGGCGAGTGGTTCGCGTCGCGATTGGTTACGCCATCGCGGCTTGGCTTATCGTGCAAATCGCTTCGACGGTGCTGCCAACGTTTCACGTTCCGGAGTGGGTTTTGCAGGCGCTCATTGTTGTCGTCGCCCTTGGATTTCCGGCTGCGCTGGCTCTGGCATGGGCGTTTGATGTTACGCCCACGGGCATTCAGAAAACTGTTGACGGGACCGGGACAACCAGGGCGACAAATAAACGCCATGGCTGGTTGCTTGCTGGAATTGGGATGCTGGTCGCGATCGCGATTGTCGGAGGTTCCTGGCTGCGGCATTCGATAAAGCGAGGGGAGGAGCGCCCCCGGGAAGATCAAGCGACTGCCAAGGCTACGGTAACGCCGATTGCCGCTGTAATACCTAACGAGAAATCGATCGCGGTGCTCCCGTTCAAGTCGTTGAGTGAAGACAAAGCGAACAACTATTTCGCCGACGGCATTCAGGACGAGATCCTCACCAGGTTATCGAAAATCGCGGACTTGAAGGTTATCTCCCGGACCTCGACGCAGAAGTATCAGAGTTCACCCGAGAACCTGCGCGAGATCGCTCAGCAACTCGGGGTCACAAACATCCTGGAAGGTAGCGTGCAGAAATCGGGTGAGCAGGTGCGGATCACGGTGCAGCTGATTAATGCTACGACCGATGCTCACCTGTGGGCTGAGACTTACGACCGCAAGCTAACGGATATCTTCGGGGTTGAGAGCGAGGTTGCGCAGGGCATCGCGGCGTCACTGGAAGCGCAATTGACCGGACGTGAGCAACAACAGGTGGCGGCGATTCCGACGAAGAATCCACAGGCGTATGATGCCTACCTCCGCGGTGTCGCGTTACTCAGTCACCCCTCGATGGATGATGTAAGGAAGGCTCGTGACTTCTTTCGCCAGGCGGTGCAACTCGATCCCCAATACGCACAGGCTTGGGCGCAGCTCGCAGTCGCTGAATCGCAACTTTTTTTCAGTCGCGAGCATACTCCAGCCCAATCCGATCGAGCACGCGTGGCCGCTGAAACTGCGGTGCGTTTGCAGCCTGAGCTAGGCGAAGCGCGGATGGGATTGGGGTCGTTCTACTACTACTGCCTCCAGGACTTTGATCGGGCGTTAAGCGAGTTGGATGAAGCGCAGAAACGTTCGCCCGGTGCGGCAGATATTGTTTTCAAAGTCGCCCTGGTCCAGAGACGCCAGGGCAAACTGGACGAGGCAATTGCGGCGATGCGGAAGGCCGCGGTCGTCGATCCTCGCAACTCCGATCTGTGGACGAACCTCGGAGTCACTTACCGCGGCATGCGCGACTTTGAGTCAGCTTCCGAGATGCTTGAGCGCGCACACGCAATTTCCCCGGACGACGGTGATATCATCGCCCACCAGGCTGAAATGTACTTGGCGCAGGGCGACATCGCGGCTGCGGAAAATGGATTGAGCGGAATCCGGGATAGAAGCTGGCTTTCAGAGCATTTCGTGTCGCATCTATCGCCGGGAGTTCGATCAGGCGGTCCAGTTGCTTCGCCAACGACTGGAAGAGAACAAAGATCTGCCTGATTTTGTGTATGCTGATTTGAGGGGGTGGATGGGCGAGCTGATGGCCGTAGGCGGCGACTCCGCTAAAGGTCGGCTGCTGTTGGAGCAGAGTCGCCGTGAGCTGATCGCACTTCGCAATGCTGGGAACACTTCGCTGAGGATCTCAGACTCGATAATCGCCGACGATGCAGCACTTGGCGATCTGAAGGAAGTAGAGCGAGAGGCCGCGGACCTGCGGCAGCGCACGCAGCGCGACAAGTGGCGCGCGCCAACTACCGAAGAGGTCATCGCGCACGCCTACGCTACGCTCAGCGATGCCGACCGGGCTATCCCGCTGATCGAGCATCTTCTTTCCGTTCCTTATCCGCGATCGCTCACCCCCGCGGTTCTCCGGTTGGATCCCGGGTGGGACAAAATCCGGAACGATCCGCGCTTCCAAAAACTGGCGAACGCTAAGCCATGAACCCGCGCAACTTCTTCGCCGAGCTGAAGCGGCGCAATGTCTACAAAGTCGCGGTCGCTTATGCAGTGGTGGCATGGCTGCTCATTCAAGCAGCGTCGATTTTGTTTCCGACTTTCGATGCGCCGGGTTGGGTAATGAAAGTTTTCGTGACCGCGATCGCGTTCGGTTTCCCGATCGCTCTCGTCCTTGCCTGGGCCTTCGAGCTCACGCCGGAAGGGATTCAACTGACCAAGGACGGCCCCTCCGCGATGCCAGCTCCTGCACGAACCGGGCGCGGCCTCTTTTTGAGCTTCATCGTGGTCGGCGTGATCGCCGGATCTTTGCTGAGCTTTTATCTCGTGCGCCAGCGGACGGCGATTTTCGGGACGGCGACAGCGCCGGCGCAAGGCAAGCGCGCCGTGGCCGTCCTGCCGTTCGAGAATCTGAGCGAAGATAA
>JBKJPM010000186.1:0-3796 GCA_046595175.1 Gemmatimonadaceae bacterium | reverse complement strand
TGTCGGTTTTCCCATCATAATGGTAGTCATCGTCGCCTGCAGTTCCGAAAATTCTCTGCAGCGCCTGCTCCATTGAGCGGCGACCTGCACCTCCGCTGCGGAGCAATGTCCCGTCGATATCAAAGAGAACGAGCTTCATGATCTGGTGAGGAGAACCCCTGACATGATCGTAGAGACTCCTACTACCTGCCAGGGAGTTGGTACTTCATGCAGGAATATCCAGGCAACGCCAAGGGCGATGACCGGCTGCAGATTGGAATATGATGCAGTACGCGTTGGTCCAAGCACTCTCAGACCCCGATACCAGAACAGGTATCCAAGAACCATAGAGATAACGCTGGCATACAGAAGCGATGCCCAGCCTCCGATTGTCACCAGCCTCCAGTTCGTCGCAACAATCGCGGGACCAGTCATAAAGATCAGTGGAATGGTACCGCCCACCATGGCAAACGCGGACAGCTGCATCTGATCGACTCGTTTCGTCAGCGGCTGCAATCCGACGGTGAATGCAGTCCAGCACAGGACACTGCAGAACACGAGCAGTGCGCCCAGGAAGGTGCTGTCATGCTGTGCGGTAGTTGAACTGCCCAGAACAACGAATCCCACGCCGACTATCGATAACCCGATTCCAGCCAGCACTCTTCCATTCGCGCGCTCAATTCCACGGAGCCTGCTCGCGACGGCAATAAAACCGGGAGCGGCAGCAACAATTAGCGCCGCATTGCCGGCGCGTGTGCGGGCAACTCCCTGGACGAACAGCAGCTGATACAAACCGTTGCCGATCATTCCGAGCATGACGAGCAGCAAAATGTCGCGGCGCGGCGGCAGCGGCTTTCTTTGCCATAAAACAATTCCCATCAAAACGACCGCACAGATCACGACGCGCATTCCCGTGAATGCCAGCGACGGAATTCTGGTCGTGCCAAACTTTAGGACGCTGAAATTGATTGCCCAGATAGTTGCCATGAGCAGCAGCAACATGTCTGTCAATCCAAAACCGGCGCGCGCTGTCTGTTCTTTCATTTGACAAAGCTAGCCGCACACGTGCTCCGCCTGCTACTTTGCCACGCATGTACGTTTCCTTCGCAGTCTTTGCAGACGCAGCCAACCTTTCCCAGGAAGGCAAGCTCAACATTCTCGGCGTCTTTGACGCCGTTCAGGTTGGTGGATTTCCGACCGTTCATCCGCGATCGAGCTTTGTGGTGCGCCTGAAAGGAACGGCCGAAGATGAGGGGAAGCACACTCTTGGATTCCGGTGGCTCGACCCCTCGCACGCCGAGCTCTGGTCGTCGTCGGGTGAGCTGAACGTGGGTGCGGGTCCCGATCCCCATTTCGAGATGGACCTTCCGATCATCGCAGTAATCGATCTCCCCCTGAACGGGCCGGGACCGTACACAATGGAAGTTTCGCTGGACGGAGCACCGACAGCCGATGTTCGCCTGTTCGTCGCCGGTCCGTCACCAACTGTGATGCCACAGACACCCACAATGTTCAGCTAGCCGAGAATCCGGCGGGCGAAGCGAAACCTGCTTCGCAGTTTTTTCAGGCGTGGATCACTTGAATCCAGATCGTCGATCGCGTGGCCGCCCTGATACAGAGTGAGATGCACGATTTTCCGCTCGCCTAGGGAAAGCGCTACGTGCGTGATGTATCCATCTTCTCGATCCGAAAAGAAAAGGAGATCCGCAGGCATTAGTCCGTCGAGCCCTTCGGCAACTTCTATCCCCTGCGTCGCCTGCAGCGCGGCATCGCGAAGAATCTGAACGCCGTGCAGCGAGTATGTGCTCTGGGCAAGTCCCGAGCAGTCGCATCCCCAGGGAGTAATTCCGCCCCACTGGTAGTAGGTGCCCTCGAAATATGAAATCGCAGTCTGGGTGATTGCCTCTCCGCTGCACGGGAACATGGTGCTCCGTTCATCCGGGGTAATCACCCGTCCTTCATGAACCGAGTCTCCCTCGCTCAGGATGGCCCCGAGCGGAAGCTTGCGAAGCTGTCCGTCCCTCTCCCGCACGACGCATCCGAGTGACATCGGCCGGACGGATTTCCATCCTGTCACCAGTCCGCGAGCATCGCCGTTCCGCGTCACAAAATATGCCTCGTGCACCCACCCTAATATTGATCCGCGCCGCGAACCCGCATCCAGTCCTTGCTGATATCCAGAACCATGGCGTCGTGACCGTGCAGGAATTGCGAGATTTGCGTGCTGAGAACGTTGGGTTCCGCGAGCATAGGGGCGATGGCAGAACGCGCGGTTAGAAACTTTTCGATCAATGCTCCGGCCATTCCATTGTCGGTTGCTGCCCTGTGTTTCGGGACACCGCCTCGGTATCCGGCCGCTGCGCAGCGCACTGTGCGCACTGCAGTATTCCCCTGAAACTGCACATAATGCAGATAAATGTCCCGCACGTGATGCACGGATAGCCTTCGGATGCGCGCTCTTCATTTGCGCAGCTCCGGCAGACCATAGAATCCTTTTCCTTCAGGTCAGGCATTTACGTGATTGATGCGGGTCATATTCTCAATTTAGGCGACGACTCAAGACTTAGAAACGCCACGTCCGGAAAAAGTCGATACCCCGCTGAGATGGTGTCTGTTGGAACGTCCCGGCGCCACCAGGCCGGGCACAGGTTCTATCGCTGGTGCCCGGCTCGATTCCGCCTTCAACCGTGTACATGGAGTTGAAGCGATATTCCAGCTTGAGGCCAAGGTTTTCCAGAAAATTTGTGCGGTTGACCACGCAAAAACCTGTACTGAGTCCCAGGAACCATCGCTCCCCAATCTGCTTGCCAAGAATGGCGCGGGTGTTTAGCAGCTCCAGGTAGTAGTCGGTGGAATTAGCCGTACTGAGGTCATTGCCCAACCTTGGCGTCTGCAGCTCGACGATATCCAGCAGCCCCTTTGGAATCGCGTTAGTCAGGAGCGTTCCCCCATACCTGACAGCGACCGATGCGAGCTGCGATCCGTACTGGCTGCGGGTATTATCCAGAGCAAATCCCTGCTCACCCGTGACGAGATAACTGAGAAGGTCCGACTCGGAAAGCGGAAGATTATCCGGATTGTCGAGTGCGAGCTTCGGCTCCGCAAGCGTGCCGCCAATCGTCACGCGAACTCGGACGTCGCGTCCGGTAATGCTCTGTCTCGCCTGCCTCACAGTGTGAATCGCCTTGATGTCCAGCGACGGATTGAGATCGGGTGTACCGAAAAACCTGAGTGTTCCAGTTTCCACGTCGAAGGTAGGCTGCACAAATGGGTCAACGAGATTGAGCCTGTACGTTCCCTTGATCGTGTTGAGTGTGCCTTCTAGCGCTAGCTGTGTCCGCTCGGACCTCTGCGCGCCGGCACCGAGGGTGACGTTCAAGGATCCGCCGAGCTGAATGTTGGCTTCGGAAGATCGGAGCCAGACATCGGGACCGATATTCAACGCAAAGTTTTCCAGCGATAGATTCTTGGCGAATTCGCTCGGCGCAGAAGGCAGCACATGGCGATCCTTTACAAGAAGCGTGTCCGTGAATTCCGCAAATTCAGGATCCTCAAGATTGACAATCTTCTTCCGGATCAGCTCTGGTATGTAAATCGACCCACGGTCAACCCTCACGGCACCATGGACGACCGCGTTATCGAAAGGGCCTGTGAGCGAAAAAGGCGTCGTTGTTGAAATATCCAGCGACGCAAGACCAGGTTTTTCAATTGCGTGGAAATCTGTTGCGGTAGCGGTCAGCGAGAAAACCGGCCTCTTGTACTGTTGCAGCCCGATAGTTCCTTCGACCGCCACGCGGCCGCGAGTCTCCCGCATTGT
>JBKJPM010000225.1:0-6408 GCA_046595175.1 Gemmatimonadaceae bacterium | reverse complement strand
AACCCTCAACGTGCAGGCAAGAGAGCTGGAGAAAACAATCGCCGCTAATGTGGCGGAGATTTTGGAGATGTGATCGTGGAGCTTAACGAGGTCTGCGAACTTATCATCGACTGTGAGCATAAGACTGCGCCAACGCAGGAAGCAGGCTACCCGTCTATTCGCACGCCAAACATCGGGCGTGGCCGCTTCATTCTAGAAAGTGTCAATCGCGTGTCTGAGAAAACTTATCGCCTATGGACAAAACGCGCGGTTCCGAAGCCCGGCGATCTCATCATGGCGCGGGAAGCGCCTGTTGGAAACGTGGCAATGATTCCGCAAGGTCTTGAGCCATGTCTGGGCCAGCGCACGCTGCTCATTCGTCCCGATCGATCCAAGATTGAACCTGCTTTTCTGAGTTATTTTCTAAACGGGCCAAAGGGACAAGAGTTAATCCAAGCTAAAACGAACGGAGCGACGGTCGCTCATCTAAACATGAAGGACGTTCGCACGATGGAATTGCCGCACCTTCCTTCGCTCGCAACGCAGCGCCGAATCGCGGGCATCCTGTCGGCCTACGACGAGCTGATGGAGAACTGTCAGCGGCGCATCCGCATCCTTGAGGAGATGGCCCGCGCCCTCTACCGCGAGTGGTTCGTCCACTTCCGCTTCCCCGGCCACGAAAAAGTCCCCCGCGTCGATTCCCCCCTCGGCCCGATCCCGAAAGGCTGGGACGTGAAGCCGGTGAGTGAAGCGTTTGAAATCATGGGCGGGGGCACGCCCTCGCGCGAAGAACCCGACTTTTGGACGGAAGGCGAGATTCAGTGGTTTTCGCCGAGCAATCTTACTAGCGCGGCGACGATGTTCATGGACGACTCGACCGACCACATCACCACGCTCGGCCTTCAAAAGAGTTCGGCGCGAATGTTTTCGCCATTCAGCGTGATGCTGACGAGCCGCGCGACCATCGGCGCGATCGCCATCAACACGCACGAAGCCTGCACTAACCAAGGTTTCATCACTTGCCTGCCCAACGAGCGCGTCCCGCTCTATTTCCTTTTCCAGTGGCTCACGGAGAACGTTCCGCAGTTCGTGCGGATGGCGTCAGGTGCAACCTTCAAAGAAATCAGCCGCGGGGTTTTCAAGACAATCGACTTTCTTCAGCCACCGACTCGACTCGTTGCGCGTTTCGAGTCTGTCGTTACGCCAATGGCTGAGCAGGTCCTCGCTCTTCAACGAAAAATCCGAAACCTCCGCCGCACCCGCGATTTGTTGCTGCCTAGACTGCTATCCGGTCAAATACATCTACCAACTGAAGCTTCATGAAAATCGAATCCACCGATCAAGACATACGGAATCTTCTGTCAGGAGGTTATTATCGCGTGCCCCGTTTCCAGCGGCCTTATTCATGGACACGGGAAAATATCCAGGACTTCTGGGACGACGTGATCAGAGATCAGCCGGAAAACTACTTCATCGGTTCGATCGTGACCTTTAAGGAAGGCAATCAGCGCTATGGCCTGGTAGACGGGCAACAACGTCTTACAACGATCACAATAATTTTAGCGGTCTTGCGAGATAGATTAGCCGCCTCGGGCTTCAAGAACCTCGCTCAGGGAATACAAAATCAGATAGAGCGAAAGAACATCAACAATAAGTCGGAATATATACTCTCGACAGAGACCTCTTACCCATTCTTTCAAGAACATATTCTCAAATATGGAGAAGCTGAAGTCGAACCTGAAGAGATTCGAGAAGAAGAGAGTCTACGTGCGGCTTTTGATCATCTTGATCGGCTTGTCGGACATATTATTGACGGGATAGCGAACGACCCGAGCAAAGGTAACCAAGCTAAACAGAAGGCCCTTGAAGAGAGACTAACTAGGATTCGGGATGCCGTGCTCGATCTAAAGGTAATTCTGGTGAAGCTGGATAATGAGGATGATGCCTACATCATTTTCGAAACGCTAAACACGAGGGGCAAAGACTTAGCACTGGCGGATCTCGTCAAGAATCATCTCGCTAAACACCTAAAGGCTAAGGGGGCGTCAGTCGATCAGCCAAAGATTAAATGGGCGAAACTTCTCGAAACCTTGGAAGGATCATCCGAGGACCTGGATGTTGATACCTTCATCCATCATTTCTGGTTATCGAGATATGACTACTTGGCTGCGAAGAGATTGTTCAAAGTTCTCAAACATAGAATCGGAAAGACCGATGCGAAGATGTTCTTAGATGCGCTAGTGGCCGATGCTTCGCTCTACCGAGCAATCCACGAAAAAGGCTACTGGAAGTGGGCTAAGGAAGATCGCCGAATAACCGCAGCATTGAACGCACTACAACTATTTCGCGTACAGCAGCAGACTCCCTGCGTCCTCTCGCTAATGCGATGTTTTAAGGAAAAGAAGCTTAAGCGAAAACATTTCGAAGATGCAGTGGTTGCGATTGAGAAGTTTCATTTTCTCTTCACGGCGGTCACTTCGCAGCGCTCCTCGGGCGGGATATCGGAGATGTATGCTTCCCTCGGCCGGCGCTTGTTCGAAGCCAGTAATACGCAAGCAGCCGTGGGCATTATCCAAGAGCTAAAGACAAAGTTGAGGGAGAGAGTACCGGCCCTCGACGAATTTAAGGCATTGTTTCCTTCCGTGGTATTCACGGATAATCTCACGAAGGAGAGAAACGTAGTGCGGTACATCTTGGCAGGGATACAGGCTCATTCGACGGCGTCCGTGACAATCGATTTCGAGGGAATGACCATCGAACACCTTGTCTCACAGCATCGAATTGGAACGAACTCCTTCACAGATGAGATCGTAGGACAACTAGGCAATTTGATTCTGGTTCCATCCAAGCTTAACGCAAAACTGGATCACAAGACGTTTAAGGAGAAGAAGAAAATCCTCCAAGCGGCCCACGTGGATATTCCCCCTGAATTTAAGGGTGCCGATGAGATTACACCAGACGACATCCGCAAACGGACCACAACGCTGGCGGAACACGCTTACAAAAAGGTTTGGAAGATTTAATTCCGATTATTGGTTACCGCTGTCCCACAGGTAGGCTCGGCACTCGCTAACTAATACTTTGAATATGGCCGGAGGCGGTTGTCGTGTGATCGCGCTAAGAATACTCCTCTCCGCGGCAATGAAGGCATCCGCCATTTCCGCGCCAGTCATGCTTTTGCGGTTCGCGAGCAGGAAAATGAGCGTGCCTGAAGCGAGGAATGCTGCCTTCTCCAGCGGGTTGTAGCGAATCCGCTCGTCCGCGGTGAGGATGATCCATCCGCGTTTCCCGGCCGCAGTGATCCATTCGGGATCGGGCGTGTCGGGTATGAAATGATCGTCGTGCCGTTCTACCAGCCAGCCAGCCTCGCGAAGCCGAGCGGGCACGACTTTGCCACCGAGACTGCGGTCAACAAAGAAGACGGGCGATTCAGGCAGCGAGGGCGAGCTCGACGAGCTCAGCGCGGATGGCTTCTTCAATTTCTTCGCGGCGACAAGAATAGTCGCTCGCCAGCTCAGCGGATGTTTCGCCGGCTTTGTAGCGCCGCGCGATCATCGAGGTGGAGATGGCGCGGCTGGTCAGACAGGGCCGGCCGAAGTTGAGCTTGGGATCAACGACAATGAGGCGGGGACTGTCGGTCCGGAAGTCGCGCGTGAAGGGATAGAAGCGAGTGCCCAGTCCGTCCTTATCGTACTCGACGCGTTTCAAAAAAGCTTTCAGGACCTGGCGCATGGCCATTTGGCCTTGTGCTGTGGCGCTGACCAGCTTGCCGAGTTGCGTAATGAAAAGCTCGGAGCCGTCGGTTTCAAAGCCCAGGCCTTCCAGCGCCAGGGGATTAGGCGAGCCCGTCTCTTTTTTCAAAAACTGCACGGCGCGCTTGATCGCTCGCATGGGAAGCTGGTGCCGGGATCGCAGTGTCTGGATCGTGTACGCTTCCAACAACTCGAGGAAACTCAGGCCCTTCTCAGAATATCGCGGCAGCCACCCGCGCAGAGTGGATCGGGGCGCTTGGACAATGCGTGCAGCCTCCGCGATGGGATAGAGCGGTGCGGTGCGAGGATCGGTCACGAAAGCAAAGAGAAGTTGGCGGTTGCGGAGAAAAACGTCAAGTGCCGCCTTGAAAGTCGAGCACGAATCAGGCTTGATCGCCACGGCGGTCGGCAACGACCGCGGGAATTCGCTGACCTTCAGATGTCTCACAGTTACACCGAAGACCTGCTCATCGAGCAACCCGCGGTTGAGCTATTCGACAAACTGAACTGGATCACGGTCTCGGCGCGGGAAGAAATCTTCGGCCCGAGCGGAACGTTGCAGCGCGAGACAAGCGCGGAAGTCGTATGGCAAACGCGACTGCGAAGCTCACTCGCGAAACTGAATGCAAAGCTTGCGCCTGAAGCGATCACAGCGGCGGTCGATCAGCTTTCGCGCGATCGATCGGCCATGCTTCCCGCGGCGGCGAATCGTGAGGTTTACGAACTACTCAAGGACGGCGTGCAGGTAAGCGTCCCCGACCGCGAACGCGGAGGACAGAAGACGGAGCGCGTCAGGGTGATCGACTGGAACGATCCGGCAGCGAACGATTTTCTGCTCGTTAGCCAGATGACGATCACCGGGCCGCTCTACACTTGCCGGCCTGACCTGATTGGTTTCGTCAACGGACTGCCGCTCGTGTTGATCGAATTCAAGAAGCCTGGGGTGTCGGCCCGCGCCGCGTTCGACGAAAACATCACCAGTTACAAGCACCCGTTGAACGGCATCCCGGCGTTGTTTTGGTACAACGCGCTCATCATCGCTTCGAACGGGACCGAGAGCCGGGTGGGCACAATCACCGCGAATTGGGAGCGAATGGCTGAGTGGAAACGCGTTGAGCGCGAAGATGAACCGCGCCGCGTCTCGCTCGAAGTGATGCTGCGCGGGGTTTGCGAACCGACGAGGCTGCTCGACCTGATCGAGAATTTCACCCTTTTCTCCGAGCACAAGAGCGGGCTGGTGAAGATTCTCGCGCAAAACCATCAGGTTCTCGGAGTGAACAATTCGATCGCCTCGATGCTGGAAGCGCGAAAAGCCGGGCACGGCCGTGCCGGTGTGTTCTGGCAGACGCAGGGCTCGGGCAAGAGCTTTTCGATGGTGTTCTTCTCGCAGAAAGTCCTGCGCAAAATCGCCGGCAACTGGACATTCGTCGTCGTGACCGATCGCACGGAACTGGACAATCAGATCGCCAAGACCTTCAAGGCGACGGGAGCGGTGACGCAACACGAAGGCGACGAGTGCCACGCGCAGAGCGGCGCGGGTTTGCGCGAGCTATTGCGCGGCAATCATCGCTACGTCTTCACTCTGATTCAGAAGTTTCTCGAGCCGGAGGTGCTGAGCGATCGGCCCGACATCATCGTCCTGACCGATGAAGCGCATCGCAGCCAATACGACACGCTCGCGCTCAACATGCGCGCGTCGCTGCCGAAGGCGATGTTCCTCGCCTTCACCGGCACCCCGCTCATCGCCGGCGAAGAACGGACGCGCGAAGTCTTCGGTGATTACGTCTCGATCTACGATTTCCAGCAGTCGGTCGAGGACGGCGCAACGGTCCCGCTTTTCTACGAAAACCGCACGCCCGAGCTGCACCTCAAGAATCCGAATCTGAACGAGGACATCTACGCTCTGATCGAGGAAGCGGAGCTGGACGAGGACGCTGAGAGGCAGCTCGAGCGGCAACTCGGCAAGCAGTATCACATCATCACGCGCGACGATCGGCTGGAGAAGGTCGCGAAAGACATCGTCAGCCATTTTCTCGGGCGCGGATTCCAAGGCAAAGCGATGGTGGTCTCGATCGACAAGGCCACCGCGCTCAAGATGTATGTGAAGGTGCGCAGCCATTGGGAGGCCGAGACGGCCAAGGTGGAGAAGGAGCTGATGAGGCTCACGAGTTTCAAAGAATCGGATCCTGAACGAGTCCAATTCCTGAAGGACCGGCTCGCTCTGAAGAACACCGATATGGCGTTGATCGTCTCGCCCGCGCAAAACGAGATCGAGCAGATGGCAAACCTCGGGTTCGACATCGTCCCGCACCGGAAGCGCATGAATACCGAAGCGCTCGATGAGAAATTCAAAGACCCCGACGACCCGCTTCGCCTGGTCTTCGTCTGCGCGATGTGGCTGACCGGATTCGACGCGCCGAGCTGCTCGACCATTTACCTCGACAAGCCAATGCGGAATCACACGCTCATGCAAACGATCGCGCGCGCGAACCGCGTCTATCCCGGCAAACACAGCGGCTTGATCGTGGATTACGCCAATGTCTTCGCGTCGCTCGAAAAAGCGCTCGCGATCTACGGCGCTGGGAAAGGTGGGGCGACGCCCGTGCGCGATAAGGCGGAACTTCTTAGCGAACTGCGCAAGGCTCTGCAGGAGGCGCGGGAGTTTTGCGCCAAGCAG
>JBKJPM010000207.1:0-13738 GCA_046595175.1 Gemmatimonadaceae bacterium | reverse complement strand
CTCGACACTCCAGCGGCGGTCTAGATGACATCGGCAATGATTCATGAGAGCGCGTATGTGGACGACGGCGCCAAGATCGGGGATGGAACGCGTATCTGGCATTTCTGCCATGTGATGGGCGGAGCCGTTATTGGTGAACGCTGTTCGCTCGGCCAGAACGTTGTCGTCATGAATGGTGTGCGGATCGGAAACAATGTGAAGATCCAGAACAACGTCTCGGTATATGAAGGCGTCGAGATGCAGGACGATGTGTTCTGCGGTCCCTCGATGGTTTTTACCAACGTCATAAATCCGCGCAGCGCAATTTCCCGGAAAAGCGAGTACCAGCCGACCCTGGTGAAACGCGGGTCTTCGATTGGCGCCAACGCGACGATCGTCTGCGGAGTAACACTTGGTGAGTACAGTTTCATAGGCGCTGGGGCAGTTGTTACTGGCGACGTCCCGGATTTCGCGCTGATGCTCGGTGTACCCGCACGGTTCGCCGGATGGATGTGCGAGTGCGGCAACCGGCTGCAGGACGGCGGCGGGCTGCTGTGCGGCGAGTGCGGAAGGAAGTACGAGCTGAGCCATGGATCGCTTACCCGCGTTGGCTAGGGATGCGATGACCTCCAAAAAAAACTTTCGCATCGCGTTCGTAGGATGCGGGCGCATCAGCAAGAACCACTTTGATGCGATCGCCAAGATTGAAGGACTCGACATCGTTGCCGTCTGTGATGAGGTCGCCGAAAGGGCTCATCTGGCGGGCGAAAGCCTTGGCGTACCTTCCTACAATGATTTTGAGCGAATGCTCAAGGAAGTGGAATCCGATGTAGTGGCCATTGCTACGCCATCCGGGCTGCATCCCCTGCAAGGGGTAATTGCAGCCAAAGCTGGAAAGCATGTTGTCACTGAGAAACCGATGGCAATTTCGCTCGCGGGCGCAGATGAACTCGTGCGCGTATGCGACGAGGCAGGTGTTCATCTCTTCGTTGTAAAACAGAACAGGCTTAACCGGCCGATTCAGTTATTGAAGAAGGCGGTGGATTCGGGTCGGTTCGGAAAGATTTTCATGGCGAACTGCACGGTTCGCTGGGCGCGGCCGCAGGACTACTATGATCAGGCTCCCTGGCGCGGGACCTGGAAGTATGACGGTGGCGCATTTATGAACCAGGCTTCCCACTATGTGGATCTCATTCAATGGATGATGGGACCCGTGGACAGCGTGGTCGCAAAGACAGCAACCCTCGCGCGTAACATCGAGACTGAGGACAGCGGTGCCGCAGTCATCAGGTTTCAGTCGGGGGCGCTCGGAGTTCTGGAGGTCACGATGCTCACCTACCCGCGCAATCTGGAAGGTTCGTTCACGATTCTCGGGGAAAGGGGAACTGTCAAGATTGGCGGAACGGCTGTGAACAAGGTTGAGCATTGGCTGTTCGACCAGCCCGATGACGATGACAAGCTGATCGAGCAGATGAATACCAATCCGCCGAACGTGTACGGGTTTGGTCATGAGGGGTATTACCGAAACGTCCTCTCCGTTTTGCGCGGTGAAGCCAAGGCAGACACGGACGGACGTGAAGGACGAAAATCGCTTGAGCTGATTCTTGGCATCTACCAGTCTGCAAAGAGCGGACGTGAAGTGAAGCTTCCGCTCGCTGGTAACACTTAACTCCTCCCGGATTTTTATGAGAATCGCAATGTTGGTCGTGGGTTTTTTTCTGGTGATTATGGGCTGCGTCTGGATTCTACAGGGAGTGAATGTCCTCCCCGGTAGTTTCATGACCGGCCAGACCAAGTGGGCTGTTTATGGGGCTTTCTCGGTCATTGCCGGTATTGTCGTGCTGATATTTTCGAAGCGGCGGGGTGTGTGACCAAGCGGCGATACATGCCCGCGACCATGTTACACTAGCGCACCTGGATCATCGCAGGCGCATTGACCTGATTCTCTACGCGCTTCCCTATGGAAACTCGACTGCGGAGACGATGTGAGGTGACAAAGAGAATCTCTCGCCTGATCGTGTCGCATCCGGAGCTGCAGTCGCTTTCCCGACTGACGACGCCGAAAAAAATCCAGGATTTCCTCGATACGATTCCGATCAATCACGAGCGGAAGATCGACACCTGCTCATCACCGCTTGTTACGCTTCGCCGAGGCTCTGCGCACTGCCTGGAAGGAGCGCTTGTAGCTGCGCTCGCGCTGTGGATGCACGGCTTTCCGCCGCTGCTCATGGACTTGAAGACAACGCGCGACGACATCGATCATATTGTCGCGCTCTTCAGGATTGGCGGGTATTGGGGCGGAATTACCAAGACGAACCACGCAGTTCTGCGCTATCGTGAGCCGATATATCGGGATTTACGCGAGCTCGCCGCTTCTTTTTTTCATGAATACTCGCTGCCCGATGGGAGAAAGAGCCTTCGATCCTACTCGATGGCATTCGACTTGAGGCGATACCAGCACGACTGGATTCTTGCTGAGGGCCCACTCTGGGATCTCGAGCGATTGATTGACGAAGCGCGGCATTTCAAGCTTGTGAATCGAAAACAGATCGCGGCACTTCGTGTGGCGGACGATATCGAGATTCGGGCAGGCAAGCTTGTGGAATGGAAATGAGAGCGAGTAAACAACGCAGGCCGTGACTGCTATATAATCATTATGGACAACGAACAGAGAGATAATTCTGAAGATGCGTTCACTATGCGCCCCCGGCTTGGTCGCCGCGATTTGTTCCATACTTAATTGCGCGACATGAATCGTCGTTTCAGCGTAAAAGCATTTCTGGGAAGCCTTCTCGCTGTTTGTCCTCTGTGCCTCCAGGCCCAAGTGTGCGATACGGTAATTTCCCGGACGAATCTGGCTCCCTTTTCAGGACGCCGAATCAACTCACTTACGATCAAGAATCTTCCACCTACCGCCTTTCCTGGAATCGGAAGGTTCACTTCGCGGCTGCATTCGACTACCCGCCCTGACGTGATTCGTCGAGACCTGCTTTTCGCTCCGGGAGATTCGCTCGACCCAGCCAAGGTTGGCGAATCGCTGAGACGTCTCCGGCACAGAAGATATCTTGTGGACGCAAGCATTTCCGCAAACGACTGTCGCTTCCAGCGCGACCTTGATTTGGTGCTCACGACCAGGGACCGCTGGACCACGCGTCCGCGGCTCTCCGTTCAATCGAACGTGTCGCTCGTTGGCATTGAAGAGGGAAATATTCGAGGAACCGGCGCGACTGGCAGTATCTCGATTGCAGTGCGGGAAGGAAGAGTAGGCGGAAGCGTCGGATACGAGGACCCGTGGTTTTTGGGCAGCTCGCTCTCGACGAAGCTGCGCGCATCTTTTTATCCTGATGGCCAGGATTTGCGCGTGCGTTTTCGAACCCAGGAGCGAACGCTGTATGAGAAGTGGCGTCGGGAGATGATCGTCTCCCGATATAAAAGCCGACTACGGGACAAGAATGGTGATCTCTTTCAATCATTCCAACGGAAGACTGCGCTGCTGACTTTCGGAATGCGCACCTCGGCGACGGCAAATCAAGTGACGGCTGTCCTTTTCGGAGCCGACGCCGAATGGGCGGAGTTGAATGCGCCTGATGCGGCACCGGTGGTCGGCCCACGCCTTGTGAAGCGCGAATACGTGGGAGCAAAGCTGGGAACATCGCGCCGCTCGGTGAGCTTCGATACACTGACATGGCTCGTTCAGAAGCAGGTGATCGTCGATGTGCCTGAGGGCATTGAATGGGAAGCCATCGCAGGGTTGGGATACGAGTCGGTTGTCGCAGAGCCGGCTCTTTTCCTCAGCGCGTGGACAGGCCGTATGTGGGTGCCAAATTCATCCAACCTTCTTCAACTCGATTTTTGGGGAACCGGTTACAGGCTGGCCCGTGTCGGAATCTGGGAGGCCGCAAGCGTGCGCGCCCAATTTTCGAGCTATAAGAGGGCGGGGGATGGAGTTTTTGCCACGCACATCGCCGCTGAAAAGCTTGTAAACCCCGATCCAGATGTCCGTGCTCTGGCAAATATTGACGTAACCAGTTTTGTACTGCCCCCCACATATCGTCTGGCCGAGGAGGCTTACGCATCGTCCATCCAGCAGACCCGGCACCTTGCAAATATTTCGTCGGGACTGGGTCTCGACGCGGCCGGATTCGTTGCTGCCTCATGGCGAAGGAAGTCGCCGGTTTCACAGTCCGACCACCTCGGCGTGACAGTATTGGGCGCGGGTCTTCGGATTATCCCGAGAACGCCCGGCTCAGGCGTGATCCGACTGGATATTCTATACCCAATTGCCAGCTCAGCACTCGTGCGGCGGAGGCCCGTGTTCGCGATCAGTCTCGCGCCCTGGCTCGAAGCGAGTCGGCAGAGAGAAGATCCTCGTTTGCGCCAATAGAAAAAAGGAGTACACCTTCCTTGGCACGGCATTAGCTTTATGTTTACCTTCCCGCCATCAACCAACCGTAGATGTCCCTTCGTAGAATTGCCATGCTCGCCGGGATTCTGGTAAGCAGCGGCTGCAGCAGCGATCGCACTCTCGCTCCGAAAGGAACCGTTCTCACCGACACCCGGGTTACTGCGGATGTCGCGGTGAGTTCCGGCGACGCCGTTGCGTGGGATTTCGATAGGCTCGAAGGGATCATATCCACTGCCGGGGCCAACGGCATAACAGGGAAGCCTTTTTCCACGACTCCCTGGCAGGACAGTTCCTGCTCCTATTCCAGCCAGGCCGGCCGATGGAGCTGTACCGCAAAGCTGGACAACGGGCTAATGGTCGCACGCGTTTACTCGTATCTCGATGCCGCCGGGAAACCGATGCGACAGTTTGATGAGCTGCTGACGGAATCAGTCAGCTATCAGAGCAAGTCGGATGGAACGGTGAGCCGGGACACGACATTTGTTGCGTTGGTTCATCGGTCGCGCGGCATTGTGCTTTCCGGCCTCACTGGAAGGGAAAACTTGCGCCGTTGGAATGCTTCGGGAACCAGCGCCGACACGGTGACGCATCGCGACAATGGAACGATTCGAAGGTATGTAGGCGTGACGACTGACTCCCTGAGAAATGTCGTCATTCCGTTTCCGCACAAGAGCGATAGCTGGCCCCTTAGCGGAACGAGTGTGCGAACGGCAAACTTCATCGTGACGACAACGGGGAACTCGGAAAGCCGGTCAGTGGTCCGCCGTGCTGAGACAACATTCAATGGAAGCGCGGCCGTCGTAATACAAGTTGGGACAACAAAGTGCGTCCTCCACCTCGACACGCACAAAGTAGACACCTGCACTGTCTGACTTGAAGCCGCCGTGGTCCACGATGCGCTTCCTCCGCACTACCATTATGTAATCGCTTTTACAGTCGCGACAGCGTTGCTTTACGCTGGGATTGCGCTGTTCAGGCATACAAGGGGCGTGCAGCGTCTGCTCCTCGTCGGGGGCGATCTCGGAGGAGCAATTGTTCCCCGTATTCTTGCACTCCTCGCGTTTGTTGCAGGGGCATTGCTGCTCTTTTCGGGGTCGGTGCCGGCGGTCGGACATCGCTTGCTCTGGGTTTACGACGCACTTCCACTCCCGCTCGTAGACCTGTCACATTTTTTCGACAATCTGCTGGGTGCCGCGCTGCTGATCCTCGCGCACGGAATTGAGCGCCGACTGGATGCCGCTTTTCACCTCACGATCGGCGCTCTCCTTGCCGCCATTGTGTTTTCGCTGGCGAGAGCCCTGGACTACGAGCAGGCATTCGTGCTCGCCATCGTGCTCGTCCTCTTCCTGCCGTCAAAAAAATACTTTTCGCGTAAGACGTCGCTGATCGAGGAGCGATTCTCGGCCTCGTGGATAGTCGCAATTTCACTGGTTGTGACTGCCTCAATAGCCTTGGGAGTTATTTCCTTTCAAAAGCTGCAGCTTCGAGCGGATCTTCTTTACACGGCGCAATCGCAGGAAGCCCGGTTTCTCCGTTCCACGGCCGGCTTGCTAGGTGTGCTGATCGTTTTTGCGCTCTTTCGCCTTGTTCGGCCCGTGCGGCTCACCGCTCCGAAAGTCACATTGGCCGATCTTGCCAGCGTAAAAACTTTGGTGGACAAGTCGCATGATGCTTCGACGCAGCTCGCGCTTCTCGGCGACAAGCACATTCTCTTCAACGAGTCACGCACCGGCTTCATCATGTATGGTCTTTCAGGCCGGAGCCTGGTTTCGCTGGGAGATCCGGTTGCGCCAGTGGAAGATGTCCCATCTCTAATCGAGTCGTTTATTCTCCGTGCGAGGGATCAGGGGCTATATCCGGTTTTTTACAAGGCGTCCCCGGTGATGTTGTATCTGTACCTCGACTTTGGCCTGGCGGTCGTAAAACTGGGCGAGGAAGCCAGCGTCTCTCTCGATGATTTCACACTGGAGGGAGCAAACCGGAAAAATCTTCGGCGCGTCTGGCGGAAGATGGTAGACATGGGCTGCACTTTCGAGATGCTGGGTCCCGCGCAAATCAAGGCCGTGCTTCCAGAACTGCGCTCAGTCTCCGATTCGTGGCTCGCTACTCGACAGACGAAAGAGAAGGGGTTCTCGCTCGGCTTCTTCCAGGACGACTACATTCTCCAGCACCCCATCGGCGTTGCCAGACTGGGCGAAAAAATCGTTGCCTTTGCCAACCTGTGGCGCTCGGGTGAAAATGAAGAGCTCGAAGTTGACTTAATGCGATATCCGTCTGATGCTCCACCGGGAATCATGCGTTACGTCATCGTGGAGATGATGTTGTGGGGCAAGGCAAACGGGTATCGCAGCTTTAACCTCGGAATGGCTCCTCTCTCCGGAATGCTACAATCCGCGGCGGCACCGGTATGGCATCAACTTGCGACTGCGGTTCGCGGTTACGGGGAGCGCTTTTACAACTTCAAAGGCATTCACGACTTCAAGGAGTGGTTCCATCCCGAATGGGAACCGAGATTTCTTGTCTCGCCTGGCGCTACTGCCCGGCCGGTTATTCTGGCGAATATTGCCAAGCTCATTTCCGGCGGACCGGACAAAGTATTGCCGGCTGACTAGTGGGCCGCGGATCGCGGATGAGCGAAAAAGAATTTTAGAATCGAATCAGAGGCTGAGAGATCCTTGGGGGGCATTGGGCTAAGAATCCATCCCCGACCTCCACCCGGCCATCCATGGTCACCGCCCTCGATTGTAAAGAATACGACCTCGGAACCCCGGCAGGTATAGTAGTCCCGCTTCACGTTTTCGGTCTTTGCGGCGGCACTTTCCAGCGCACATTTATTGTTCTCAAGCCAAAAATGCACCACATCTGACGCTGAGTGTTCTGTGTGTTCGCCTCGTTCGCTGGAGGCGACAGTACCTGTCTTTCCAAGAAAGGGAACATGCCCATCGCGGGTCGCGTGAATGTTCAGGATCGACACCGGGCCTTCGCATTTGGGAAGCGGGTCGTAAAGCGTACTCCCGATAGCTGACGCCGCAGCAATCACGCGGGGGTGTTTGCATGCAAGCAGGTATGCGAGTGAGCCGCCATCAGAATATCCCGTTGCGTATATCCGGGTCGAGTCAACATTCATGAATCGCTGCAGAGTGCGAATGACGTCCAGGCTAAATCTGACGTCGTCCACATTCTTCATGAAAGAATACCTGCAGCATTCTCCGATATTCCATCCCCGGTGCAGGCCTTCTGGATAAACCACCAGGAAGTTCATGCTGTCAGCGCGGGGATTGAAGGATGTTTCCCGTTCCAGCACGGCCGCGCTGGCGCTTGTGCCGTGAAACGCAAGCAAGAGTGGAGTTGCGTTTTTCGGATTGTACCGGCTGGGCACATGCAGCCTGAACTTTCGCAGCCGAGAGCCAGACTTGATTGTCTCGACATAATCTCCTGGGCCTGGTGGAGCCCTGAAGAGCGGGGCAGTGCTCGACTCCATACTCAGCGATGCAATTCCTGCGGCGAGCCACCAGAGGCCGATCTTGAGGTGGGAGTGAAACCGCATTACCTCTGCCCGGCGGCGATGTACTTGTCGACGATCAAGTCGGCAAGAAAATTATAGTTGTCGTCGAAATGATGGCCGCCCGGCCGTTCAATGCGCGTGAGGACGCTGTCGGGCGCATCTCGGCATGCAGATTCCTTTTCTTGTGAGCCATACACGCACAGCAGTGCGGGTCCGCGGACCTTCTCGAGCTCTGGCAGCGTTGCCAGGTCCTCAGCTCTTTTCACATCGCGGAAAATGTCTACGAAATGAAATTCGAAACCCGCGCGCGGACCCAGGCCGAGCATCGCCACCAGCTTGATCCGTAAACGCAGTGAGGAATCCAGTCGGTTCACTATGAAAGGAGCCAGGTCCGCACCGCGGGAATATCCGACAAGCGCGACGCTTTCCTTGTTCCACAGTGTGGTGTAGTGCCGAATGATCCTGCCCATATCCTCAGCTACTCGCTCGGGAGTGCGTTTGGTGCCCAGATATGCACGTGAGTCTACTCCCACGACGTCGAAGCCACGTTCCACGAGCCTGCGTGTGACGACTTTATCAATATCCGCCCATCCCCCGTCGCCAGTAATGAAGAGGACAATCGCATTGCGCATCTGCTTGCCGCTGGAGACCAATTCCGTGATTGGCAAGTCATGAATATTTTCCGCCTGCGCGGAATTCATGGACTGCGCATCCGCGGTGCGTGGTGAGGCCGCGAATAAAATTGCGGCTAGGACCGAGAGCAGCGGCGGTCCGAGTCCACCCACCTTTCGTCCTCTTTTTCTGAGGATGGGGGGAACCAGTGAAAGGGCAATTATCATCACCGCGCTTACGGCCGCCATAATGAATGCGCGGGTCCCTGCACCCTTGACGCCCGCGACAAGCTGCGCCGCAAACATGGTATAGACGACGGTGGCTGGAACTACGCCGATGGCTGTCGCGGCAAGAAACGCCGGCCAGGTCATGCCATACATCGCAGATCCAAAATTGAGGACTGCGAAGGGCACAACCGGAATTACACGAAGCCTCAGTAGTCCCATAAATCCGCGATCCTCCCGATTCAACTCCGAGCGCTTTCGCCGCCCAGCGACGAAGCGCCCTGCGGCAAAGGCCAGAGCCGCTGCGGCAAGATCGGACGTCCAATTGAGAACCATTCCCAGTACTGGCCCGAAAAGGACGCCGCCCGCAAGGGTGAGCGCTGTGACGGGCACTCCAAGTGCAGCCGCGACTGTATAAATGCTCACGAATAAGAGTGGCGCATGTTGTGACGTCCGCATTTGCTCGATAAATATCAGCAGGCTGGCCCGGTCATGCCCGGCAAAGAGTCCCATTCGGAAGCTTACCGTTGCCGCGAGTACGATTCCAAAGCCAAGGACAATGAGAGCTGAAACCTGTTTTTTTAGCACGAATGAATAAGATAATCCGAGGTGTGGGGTTCAAGCGCATTTCGTTTTTGGGCATGCTGGCTATGTGCCTGTCCTGTGACACCCTGTCAGGCCTGGCGCACCACGAGACCGGAATCTGGTCGAGTGGAGACGCTGCGCATGAAGTGGATGTGAAGGGAACAGCCAGATCATTCGTTCTGCACACGCCAGGCATCGCTCGTCGAAATCGAATCGGACTCGTCAAACCATATCCTCTTATTGTTGTTCTACACGGAAGCAGGGCCGACGGCGGTGACATCCAGAAAGAGTCCCGGTTCGATCTGCTCGCTGATGGCCAGGGGTTTCTGGTCGCATATCCCGATGCCACACATGGTACGCTCGGTATCATCGGGTCCGATTGGAATGCAGGCACGTGCTGCGGAGAGCCAGCGGATCAGGATGTTGACGATGTCAGCTTTCTTCTAAAGGTGATCGACCAGATTTCAGCTCGCGTGAACGTAGATTCGCACCGCGTGTATGTTGCAGGGTTCTCTGACGGTGGACGAATGGCGTATAGACTGGCCTGCGCAGTTCCGGGGCGCTTCGCCGCAATCGCAGTTGTCTCGGGAAGCCTTCGCCAGCCAAACTGCTCACCGAAATTTCCCGTGGCGTTGGTGGCATTTCACGGAACTGCCGATGAAGAAGTGCCCTATAATGAGCCTTCAGACACGCGTACAATAAGGGCGGTTCCATCCGACGCAGAGGGGCTCCCGCCCTCTCTAAAAGTCTGGGCCGCTCTGAATGGCTGCAGTGCTGTAGTCAAGGGAGGCCTCACCGCGCATGTCACGCGCTACCGCTTCGGGAAATGCACAGGTGGAGAGGTAGTCTTTTACTCCATAGCGGGTGGAAGGCATGCGTGGCCGGGAGGCGACGATGGCGTCGGCTCCCCTGAATCGGAAATAGCTGCGACGCCGGCAATAGTGGGGTTTCTCTTGCGCCACACTCGGAAGTAGGCTGCTTCGAAAAAAGACTACAAACGTTGAAGCCAGGACGAAACCTGGTCTGCAATTTCGGCGAGCACCCCGGCATCGGTTTTTCCGGAAGACTTGAGAACGTGAAAGCTGTGGTCTGCTCCCTCGACCCAGTGCATCTCCCAGTTCGTTCGCACAGTTCTTAGCGCGGCTTCCATCAGTTCACGAGTGCACAGCGCATCCCTGGTTCCATTGAAACAGACTACCGGAACTGTAATTGAAGGAAGGTGTGCGTCGCGGAGCTTCTCCGGCTGACCTGCGGGATGCAGAGGATATGCGAAAAGGCAAAGTCCGTCACTGCTGAAACTATCGGCCGCGAGCATCGATGCGGCACGTCCACCCATCGATCGGCCGCCCGTCACAAGGATTTTTGGCCGCAGCTCCTCTCGGGTTCGCGCGACAACCGCCGAGATCGTCTGCTTAAGGAGCGGCATGGGATCCGGTCGTCCCGATCCCTTTTCTTTATACAGGAAGTTGAACCTCACCACCCCGATACCGCTGGAGCGCAGCGCGGTGCTTGTCTGCAACATGGCACGGTCGCTCATGTGTCCGCCGGCCCCATGCGCAAAAACAATAACAGCTCGGTCTTGCCCACTTAGGGAGGGTTCGAATTCGGCGTTAACGAACTGCCCGTCAACAGCAACGCGCCATTTTTGGGAGCCATGTATCTCCGAGGAATTCATGGAATTGGGTGGGTGCAAATGAAATTCGGATTCAACGTCTACCGCAGCCCCATGGCACGCTCGATCTCCAGTGTTCTCTTTGTGTCGTCGCGCGGTTGCACTATCTCACTCCCCCGAGCTGACGGGGCGATGCCCGGTCCGCCGCGGGGAGAAGTCGAACAGCTCGGGGCGGTGGTAATGTCCGGTTACGTCAAGAGCCATGCTCTCTTCCCGGATACGCCCGAGCGCAAGCTCGGCGATGATGATGGCGGGCTCGTCATAGACAGGCTCGGCAACGTAGCGACCGTCGGGGCCAATGATGGCGCTGCCGCCACGCAGGATCCACTGCTCCGGGGCGGTGACCCGGTCCGGGTGCGGTTCGAGCTCGGCCGGGAGCGCGGATGCCCGCATCAGGGCTCCCGCCGCAAGAACGAAGCATCGCCCTTCGAAGGCGTAATGCCGGCTCGCTACCTGATGCATCTCATTCACCGTGGGCCAGACAGCGACGTGGACGTCTTCGCCTGACTCGTGCAGCGCCTGGCGCGCGAGCGGCATCCAATGCTCCCAACAGATCAATCCGCCGATGCGGCCGGCCGGGGTGTCGACTGCGCGCAGCCCCTCCACGTCGCCGCCGCCCCACACTAATCGCTCTGTATAGGTGGGCACCAATTTCCGGTGGTGGTTGAGCAGCGTTCCGTCGGGTGCGAAGGTGAGCAGACTGTTGTAGAGCGTGCCATGGCCCACGCCCCGCTCTACGCGTTCACTGACACCGACGACGAGCGTGACGCTCGACTCTCGAGCGATTCTCGCGAGCGCGTCCGTGGTCGTTCCTGGCACGCTCACGCTCTGACTGGCCATGCGCGCGAAGACCGCCTTGGCGGGCGGATAGTCCCAAAGCCCCACGTCGCGGCAGATGTCAAGCCACGCCGGATAGCCGGGGATCCACGTCTCGGGGAAGACGACGAGCGAAGCGCCCGCAGCACGGGCGTCGCGTACCCGCTCCTCGGTGAGCTTTAGAGCACTCGCCGCGTCAGGGGCGAACTCCGCCTGAACTATGGCGGCGGTAATGGATGAGTGATCGTCGACGCCATGCGGCGTGGTCTCGCTGCTTGGGATGCTCGTGCTCATGCGGTTGATGCTAGTGAAAGGCGTTGAGTGAAGCAACACATCAGAATTCCACAACTCCCCATTCATCCGACGCGTACTTGGTTCAGCGTACAAAACGGGCGCTGAATCAGCGCCCGTTTTGTTTCGGTGACATGATGATCCGAAGTGAATCGGCCGTAGTTACATGTGCGGGTGATCCGCATCCGATGTTCCACCAATCATTGGAGTAAAGAGAAGTTTTTCGGTGTAGGGAGCCGACTTGCCGGCTTTCATCAGCATTATCTGTTCGCCGTACATCTTGCGCGCGTCATCGGATGAGCGTTTTCCAGTCGCGATCTCATTTGCGAGATTAATCGCGAGAAAATTGGCTCCTTCCTTGTCGCATCGGGCGGAGATTTCACCGTTGGTGCGTTCCACTACGACGCTGCCATCGTACATCGCAAGGTCGTCGTACTTGTCAAGCGGAGTCTTATAGTCAATCCACTGCTGCATTACATCTGTGTGTGGTCCGGGGAACTGGTGGTTGACTTCGTAGTTGTACACGACCGTGCGCTTCCACTGTCCTGTCTTTCCCCACATCGCCATGTGCTCATTCATGTGCATTGGCTTGCCGTACTTCATCATCATGTACATGGCGGCTTCCTTAGACGCCTTGGGCCAGCTCTTCATCATCTTGTCCATCTGTCCCATGGCCATGCCGCCCATCTTCTTGTCCATCTTCATTCCCATCTCCTGGGCGCCGGCGCTCGGGGCTGACAAAAGTATTCCTGCTAGCACCGCAGGCATCATAAGGTGTCGCATTCGGATAGTTGCCAGCATTTTGCATCTCCTGAAAGTTGTGATTCGGATTCGCGTGTGATTTACCTGAAGGCTCAATTCACACAGGTGGGAGGAAAGTCGCGTTCAGCGTAGCGCTGACTCTCTTTGCAGGGCGTAACTAACGCATTTGCCGAGCCAATTGTTTAGTGCATGAGCTCGCTTTTCAGTCAATAATCTGTGACCCATTTTTCGCAGCGCTACCTGCTCAGTTCGGCCGCGTGCGGAGTGACTACGACCTCGGGACATACGGTGCAGCGGACCCGCCCCACAGCTCGCGGAGCCTGGCATCGCGACCGCAGCCGCGGCGATATGCCTCGTAACGCGCAGGATTTCTGTCCGCGAAATGCTGGTGATACTCTTCAGCCCGCCAGAACCTGGCGCCAGCCACAATCTCCGTGACAATAGCGCTCTTGAAGCGGTGTGACTGTTCGAGCTCCGCTTTGGATTTGGCGGCAGCAGCGTGCTGCTCAGGGCTCCGTGTGAAGACAACGGTGCGATAATCGGCTCCGCCGTCGCAGAACTGCCGATCCTGGGTAAGCGGATCGATATTGTGCCAGTAGATGTCGAGCAGCTGTTCGTATCCCACCCTTGAACGATCGAATTCGACCTGAACTGTCTCTGTATGGCCTGTCGTTCCCGTATTGACCTGCTCGTAAGTAGGGGAGTCGAGATGTCCTCCAGCATAGCCGACAGTCGTCCCAATAACGCCGGGAACATGCTGAAAGGGTCGTTCCATACTCCAGAAACAGCCGCCAGCGAACATCGCCGTGTCGATTGTAACAGATACCGGTTTATTGGTTCGTGCGATAACAGCTTGCTCGGTCTGTGCGTGGATCGAATCCTTACTG
>JBKJPM010000301.1:0-6987 GCA_046595175.1 Gemmatimonadaceae bacterium | reverse complement strand
ACGCTTCTCTACATTCTTGCAAACGTTGCGTACCTGAACGTGCTTCCGCTCCACGGCGCCGAGGGAGCCGCAGATGTCATTGGCCGGGGAATCGATCACGCTACGCAGGATCGTGTGGGCGCATCGGCTGCAGAGGTTATCTTTGGACCGATTGGCGGCTCGATCATGGCGTTCGCCATCCTGATTTCCACTTTCGGCTGCAACAACGGACTCATTCTCTCCGGCGCGCGCGTTTACTACGCGATGGCGAAGGACAAGCTTTTCTTCGCGAAAGCCGGCACGCTCAATAAGAACAGTGTTCCCGCTTTCGCGCTGATAGTGCAGGCGGTCTGGACGAGCCTGCTCTGTCTCACTGGTACATACAATCAGCTGCTCGATTTCGTCATCTTCGCAGCACTCCTCTTCTACGTTGCGACGACTGTCGGGCTTTTCCGCCTCCGATCGCTTCGCCCCGATGCTGAACGACCGTACAAGGCGTTGGGATATCCGTTCCTCCCCGGTCTCTACATAGTTCTCGCTTCCGCCATTGCGATCGTGCTGCTGATTGCGGAGAAGACGCGTTATCAGGCGCTGTCCGGCCTGGCGCTCGTTGCGCTTGGACTACCCGTGTACTTCATCTGGCGAAAAGTAGAGCGCGTTTAGTCGCCAGGTTTCTTGTCACCAGCGCTCCGGCGCACCATGCCAGTTATCCCAGGAGATATACAAGTATGAATCTGATGGACCGTCTGATCCGTCACGCCAAGTTTGCCACTCTGCTGCTTGCCCTGGTCGCCGCACCGGCGATCGCACAGGATTCGGTCAGAGTGCCCGCTCCCCAACCATCGCCTGCATCGGTTGATTCCGTTTCGGCCGCCGGCGCCATGGCGGTGTCGCCTGATGCCAGTCAGTCGATCGCCCCTACGACTGAACATCGCGCAGGCGGCGAAGCCAACCTCATTATCCCTGACCTTTCCTCGCAGACCTTTTTCGGAATGTCGGGAAAGTCTCTCCTCAGCCTTGGACTTATTGTCTGCGTGCTTGGACTGATCTTCGGGATGGTGATCTACACCCAGCTGAAGAACATGCAGGTGCATGCATCCATGCTGGAGATTTCGGATCTGATTTATGAAACCTGCAAGACGTACCTCATTACGCAGGGAAAATTCATTCTCTTCCTCGAGATCTTCATTGGTCTCGTCATCGCGATCTACTTCGGCGTTCTGGTTGGATTCCCACTGACAAAGGTCGCGATCATTCTGGCCTTCAGCCTCGTCGGTATCGCCGGCAGCTATGGCGTAGCGTGGTTCGGAATCCGCGTCAACACATTCGCAAACTCACGCACAGCTTTCGCCAGTCTCCGGGGAAAGCCGTACCCCTGCTACGCTATTCCGCTCAAGGCGGGTATGAGCATCGGCATGCTGCTGATCTCGGTCGAGCTGTTCATCATGCTCTGCATCCTGCTCTTCATCCCTGGTGACTACGCTGGCCCATGTTTCATCGGGTTCGCAATCGGCGAGTCGCTCGGCGCGGCGGCCCTTCGTATCGCTGGAGGTATTTTCACGAAGATTGCCGACATCGGCGCCGATCTCATGAAGATCGTGTTCAACGTGAAGGAAGATGACGCAAGAAATCCCGGCGTAATCGCAGACTGCACAGGCGACAATGCGGGCGACTCGGTTGGTCCCAGCGCCGACGGTTTCGAAACGTACGGTGTTACAGGTGTCGCACTCATCTCGTTCATCCTGCTGGCAGTACGCGAGCCGACAGTCCAGGTTCAGCTGCTCGTTTGGATCTTCGTCATGCGCGTCATGATGATTGTCGCCAGCGGAACTTCGTATCTCGTCAACGAAGCAGTTGCCAAGAGCCGTTACCAGCATGCCGACAAGATGAACTACGAGGCGCCGCTCACCTCGCTCGTCTGGCTGACGTCGCTGGTTTCAGTGGCACTGACTTACCTCGTCTCCCGAATGTTGATCCCGAACATCGGTGGAGATCCGACGCTTTGGTGGAAGCTCTCCACGATCATCACATGCGGAACGCTCGCAGGCGCAATTATCCCCGAACTGGTGAAGATATTTACGTCCACTGAATCGACGCATGTGAAGGAAGTTGTCACTTCGTCACGTGAAGGTGGAGCTTCACTCAATATTCTCTCCGGACTCGTGGCTGGTAACTTCAGCGCTTACTGGCTGGGAATGGCAATCATGATCCTGATGTCGATTGCATACTGGGTCAGCACGCACGGCATGGCTGCACTCATGATTGCTCCCGCAGTCTTCGCCTTTGGTCTCGTTGCATTCGGATTCCTTGGAATGGGGCCTGTCACGATCGCAGTCGACTCCTACGGCCCGGTGACTGACAACGCTCAGTCTGTGTTCGAGCTGTCCACCATCGAGCAGATGCCCGGAATTGTCGCTGAGCTGAAGAGCTCGTACGGCTTCGACGTCAATTTCGAGCGCGCGAAACACCTGCTGGAGGAAAATGACGGCGCTGGAAATACATTCAAGGCGACTGCGAAGCCGGTGCTGATTGGAACGGCCGTGGTCGGAGCCACAACTATGATCTTCTCGATCATCGTCGGATTGACGCATGGTCTGCAGCCACAGTATCTCGGCAACCTTTCCATTCTGCACCCGCCATTCCTGCTCGGACTGATCGCAGGTGGGGCGGTGATTTACTGGTTTACCGGCGCATCCATGCAGGCCGTGACAACCGGTGCATACCGCGCTGTCGAGTTCATCAAGGCGAACATGAACCTGGAGAGCACCGCAAAAGCATCGGTGGAAGACAGTAAAAAGGTCGTTGAGATCTGCACGCAGTACGCGCAGAAAGGCATGTTCAACATCTTCCTGACTGTGTTCTTCTCCGCATTGGCATTTGCCTTCGCGGAGCCGTACTTCTTTATCGGCTACCTGATCTCGATCGCTCTGTTCGGATTGTTTCAGGCAATCTTCATGGCCAATGCTGGTGGCGCATGGGATAATGCCAAGAAGATTGTCGAGGTCGAGCTGAAGCAGAAGGGAACGCCGCTGCACGCAGCAACGGTTGTCGGAGATACAGTCGGCGATCCGTTCAAGGATACGTCGTCTGTTGCCCTTAACCCGATCATCAAGTTCACCACGCTATTCGGATTATTGGCGGTGGAGCTCGCCGTCTCGCTTACTGAACAACGTGGTCCGGGACTGACGCGTATTTTGGCGCTGGTCTTCTTTGCAATATCGCTTTTCTTCGTATGGCGTTCCTTCTACGGCATGCGGATCGAACAGAAGTCTGCTTAAGAAGTAAGAAACGGGTGGCGGCTTCGGCTGCCACCCGTTTTCTTTTGGACGCATTCTAAATACAAGATCAACTGCATGGTGCGGCCTGCGGCCGCGAGAAAAGCAGGAGAAAGACAGGAGTTAAGGAGGACTGCAAATTCATGGGAACGGCACGCGCACGGATGGTTCAATGTTTTTAACCCTGTATTAAGCAGTTGTTGTTCTCCGTGTTCTCGTAGTACCCTCCGGCAGTCCTCGCGGCCGAAGGCCGCACAATGCTGTTGTCGTATGCCTCGCGGTATGAACTCACAGCGAACAAACTCATGTCACTGTTTGCACGGAAGCCAATCGCAGCACTGATGTCCGAGGCGGATCACCCGAATGGCCTGAAGAGGGCTCTCGGTGCGGGCGATCTTATTATGCTTGCAATCGGTGCTGTGATCGGTGCCGGAATTTTTGGCTCCATTGGATCGGCGGCCGCGGGACAGACTGACGCAGCCGGCCATGTAATTCGTCTCGGCGCTGGTCCCGCCCTTGTTATTTCATTCCTCCTGCTCGGCGCATGCTGCGCGCTTGCGGGACTATGCTACGCGGAGCTCGCGTCGATGATTCCGCAAGCCGGAAGCGCGTATGCCTACACCTATGCAACGCTGGGTGAGATCGTCGCTTGGATTATCGGCTGGGACCTGATTCTCGAGTATGCCGTTGGCAACGTGGCGGTCGCGATTTCGTGGGGCGACTATTTCAAGTCGCTGGTCGGCGATTGGGTCACCATCCCATCCTGGCTCACTACCGGCTATCGAACCGCGCTTCTCAGCTCCAACCCCGCGGTGCACGGAATGCTCGATACGGCGCCGAAGATTTTTGGAGTGCCGATTCTCATCAACGTCCCAGCATTTGCGATCGTGGCACTCATAACCTGGCTGCTGATGCTGGGGGTTCGTGAGAGCGCGCGCGTAAACAATTTCCTTGTCGTGGTGAAGCTGCTGGTGCTCGGCCTTTTCATAGTGGTGGGTGTCCAGCATATAGATACCGCGAACTATCATCCCTTCGCTCCCAACGGATTCAGTGGAATCCACCAGGGCGCCGCAATTGTATTTTTTGCATACATCGGATTTGACGCGATCTCCACTGCCGCTGAAGAAACCAAGAATCCACAGCGAAATCTGCCAATCGGAATCCTGGGCGGTCTTGCGATTTGTACAGTCATTTACATCATCATTGGTGCTGTGCTTACGGGCATGGTGCCCTCCAGTCAGCTGGGTGCACAGGCGGATCCCCTCGCATTTGCGCTGAAGGCGACGGGTATGACTTACATAGCAAAAATTGTTGCGCTCGGCGCGGTGTTCTCCATGGCCGCTGTTCTGCTCGTCTTCCAGTACGGCCAGCCGAGAATCTTCTTTGCGATGGCTCGTGACGGGCTGCTGCCGAAATGGGCGGCGAAAGTCAGCAAGAAATCGCATGTGCCGCACGTTACAACGTTGCTTACCGGCGCATTCGTCGCTCTCTGGTCATTGATTGGGGACGCAGGGGAGACCTATGACCTTACCAACATCGGGACGCTGTTTGCATTCGCACTGGTTTGCATCGGCGTGATTGTGTTGCGGCACACCGATCCAGACAGACCGAGACCGTTCAGGGTGCCTTTCGTGCACTTTGTTGGAATAGCCGGCGCGGCGCTCTGCGTATTCGTGATGAAGGGATTGCCGGCCCTCGCGTGGGTGCGATTTGGATGGTGGCTAGTCATCGGAATGGTGTTGTACGTCGTATACGGATACCGGAATTCAACTCTACGCCGCGGCGTTCCTGCAGTTGAAACAACCCTGTCTTAACGAGCCCATAAAATGATTCGTACTCTCAGGAAAGTATCCGTTACACAGTGGATCATTATTGGAATGGTCGTCGGCACGCTGATCGGGTGGCTCGCGCCGACGGCGGCGCAGTCGCTCAAGCCGCTTTCGTCCATTTTCCTTCGGATGATCAAGTCCATCATCGCGCCGATCATTTTCGGAACGCTTGTGATGGGAATTGCGGGACATGGCGACGACATGAAGCGTGTCGGAAGGCTGGCGTTCAAGTCCATTCTGTATTTTGAGATTGTCACGACGCTTGCCCTGATTGTCGGCCTGGTGGCTGTGAACATCACCAAACCAGGCGTCGGAGTATCGCTGAATGTCAGCAAGGAGCCGGTTACCGAGCTTGCTCAGACGCATACGACATTCGCGGGGATACTTGAGCACATCGTTCCGACAAGCATCTTCGATGCAGCAGCGCGGAACGAAGTTCTTCAGATTGTGTTCTGGTCGATTTTATTCGCTGTCGGACTGTCGCAGGTTCGTGGAAAAGCCAAAGACACTGTCTTGCATTTCATCGAGGCCATGACGGAGGTCATTTTCCGGCTCACCGGGATTATCATGAAGTACGCTCCAATTGGTATCGGTGCCGCGATCGCGGTTACCGTAGGCCACAGCGGACTTGGGATTCTGATCAATCTCGGCAAGCTTATTCTCACGCTGTACGGAGCGCTGATTGCATTCGCGCTGCTTGTCCTTCTTCCCGTTGCGCTCATCGCTCGGGTTCCGCTCAGACGATTCATCAAAGCCGTTCGCGAACCGGCGCTCATAGCTTTTTCGACCACGTCTTCGGAAGCTGCGTTGCCGCGCGCCATGCAGGCCATGGAGTCGATTGGCGTTCCCCGGCGGATTGTTTCGTTTGTGATGCCGACCGGATATTCCTTTAATCTTGACGGGACCACGCTATACTTGGCCCTTGCATCCGTTTTTGCCGCGCAGGCCGCTGGGATTCACCTGACAATTGGCCAGCAGATCATGATGATGTTGACACTTATGCTAACCAGCAAAGGTGTTGCAGGCGTTCCGCGGGCATCGCTCGTAATTCTTTCAGGCACACTCGCCACGTTCGGCCTGCCGCTTGAAGCCGTCGCGGTCATTCTCGGCGTCGACGAACTGATGGACATGGCGCGCACGACGCTGAATGTCATCGGAAACTGCCTTGCCTCGGTTGTAATGGCGAGATGGGAAGGGGAGTATGATCCGAATGCGATGCCGACTGAGGAAGTCGCAGCTGAACTGGGGGAGGCAGGGGTAGCGATACCGACGTGACTGCGGCCGGCGTGGCCGCTCGCTCACAGTGAGCGTAATTGCTGGACTTCACTGACCGGAGGATGACCGTGTACTACTACACCGCGTTTTGGCTCCCGACTTTGTTGTCGGCCGTATTTGTTTTCTTCACTGCCGTGCTCCTGCAAATGGCCACCAAATGGCATCAGAGCGATTACGGTGTTCTCCCTGACGAGGAGGCTTTTCGTGCCGCGGTAAAGCCGCTGGCGATCCCACCCGGCGACTACACGATTCCGGTTCCGAGGGACCGGGATGCCATGAAGTCACCGGAATTTGTGAAGAAGGTGGAGGAAGGTCCGCGCGTGATGATGACCGTATTTCCGAATGGAATGGCGGGCATGGGCAGCATGCTCGTTTACCAGTTCATCTATGTGCTGTTTGTCAGCTGGTTTGCCGGCCACTTTGCGCTTAGAGTGCTGGGCCCCGCGGCGCACGATCACGACATCATTCATACTGTTTGGGGTTTTTCATTCGCCGCCTACGGATTTGCGCTCTGGCCGCTGGCCATCTGGTATCGCAGATCTCTCAAGACGACCATCAAGGCAAACGTGGATGCGTTTATTTACGCGGTTATCACGGCTTTGACTTTCGTCTGGCTCTGGCCCAGGTAG
>JBKJPM010000142.1:0-8110 GCA_046595175.1 Gemmatimonadaceae bacterium | reverse complement strand
ACCGGAGCGGTCGACAATACCCGAATAGAGGTGGATCTAATGAGAACGGTGCTCTTCGCCGGGTACAACCGGCGGGTGAGCTCCAGGTTGGACGCTACAGCAGAGGTCTATTCCGTTCCTGCCGACATCACGCTTTTTCGCGCCGCACTGTCGTTTCTCGCATTCTGACGAGGCACGGTTTCTGAGATGCACCTCGGCATGATCCCACCATTGAGGAAACCGTGAAATCAAATTCGCAGCATCAAAAAGACGCGCTTAACACCGATAATGCTCACCGCACCGATGACGAGCATATACTCGAAGAAGACAAACAGCACCTGAAGGCAAGCGATCAGGCTGAAAGGGAGGCAAATCCGGGGCAGGCTGCCACTGTTCCCGCCCCAAAGTCGGTGCGCGAAGGGAAAGGTTAATCGAAGCTCATTTTTTACACACGCGCACGATATCAATAGTGGCCACAGCGATACCCCCAAAACCGAAACGCACACTTCTTAACCGACTTCTTCGGACCCGCGACACATCTGAAGACCTCGTCGGCCCGATCAGGGGCGAAGTTCTGGGTGCCGATCGTCTGGCCGAGAGGGCACGGGCAATCGCCCGACAGCACACGTTGCTCGCGACCAGGATGCAGCGCGGCTCAGGTCCACTTCTGGAGCGTCTCGACGACACACGACGTGTCCTGCGTCGGGTATATGAACGCCTCAACGAAGGCGTCGAGCGAAATCTGGATATCAGCCCAGCTGGGGAGTGGCTGCTCGACAATGCGTACATCGTCCAGGAGCACATCCGTGAAATCCGGACGAGCATGCCGAAAGGCTATTATCAGCAACTTCCCAAGCTTGCCGCCGGCACGCTCGCCGGCTACCCCCGTGTTTACGAGCTGGCGATCGAACTGATTGCGCACACTGAAGGTCACATTGACACCGACAACATCACGTTGTTTGTGGGTGAGTATCAAAAAATTGCTTCGCTCGGAATGGGTGAGCTGTGGGCTGTTCCAACGATGCTGCGTCTCGGGCTCGTTGAAAACATTCGCCGAATGGCTCTTCGCGTTGCCGCCCGGCTCGACGAAGTTGAAAGTGCGGACATTTGGGCGGCAAGACTGCGTGACGCAAGCGAGAAATCGCCGGAAGATCTCACGAGAGCGTTATCAAGTTTCATAGACGGGCATCCGAGGCTGACTCCCACGTTTGTTGCAAGGTTTCTACAACAAACCCGTTCATATCACACGAATTTTACGCCGCTTGTCTGGCTCGAGCAGTGGCTCGCGGAGGACGGTCCGAGCGCTGAAGAAGCAGTAACGCGATCGAACAGGCGTATTGCGCTCACACAGGTAACAGTCGGAAACAGCATCACAAGTCTGCGAACGATCGCACGAATTGACTGGAAGGATTTTGTCGAAGAGCAGAGTGGCACGGAGCGAATCCTTCGGAATGACCCGAGCGGCCACTATCGGCAGATGAGTTTTGGCACCCGTGACCAGTACCGCCACATCGTCGAACACCTCGCCAAAAAGACCGACCTGTCCGAGGAAGAAGTAGCACGAGCAGCTATTCATTTTGCCGAGCAGTCACCTGCTGGAACTCATGAATCGCACGTTGGCTTCTATCTGGTGGACGAAGGGAGGAAACTCGTTGAGCAGGAAACCGGTTACTCACCTCCGATTGGAGAAGCCATCCACCGGTGGGCGCTTCGTCATCCCAACACAGTTTACTTCGGCGGAATAGCGGCGGGGACCCTTGGGTTGATGAGCATGGTGCTGTCGCTGGGCCATGTGGTGACGGCAGAAATGCAGCTGGTGGTGTTCCTGATGGCGCTCATTCCGTTGAACGAAATGGCGGTCGCTGCGGTGAACCAGCTCGTGACCCTATTCATGCCGCCGCGAGTGCTCCCGAAGCTCGAGCTGCGCGAGACTGGAATTCCGAAGGAGTATCGTACTGCTGTCGTGGTACCGACGCTGTTCGGCAACACCACTGCCGTCGAAGAGGCAGTCGAGCATATCGAAATCCAATATCTGGCCAACCGCGATGACAATCTGTTCTTCGCAGTCCTAAGCGATTTCACTGACGCAAACGAGCAGAGCAAGGATGGCGACCGTGAAATTATCGAGCTCGCGAAAAAGAAAATAGCGGAATTGAACACGCGTTATTCCAAGAACAACCGGGATGTCTTTTTTCTTTTCCATCGTCCCCGCCTCTGGAACGCAAAGCAGAACGTCTGGATGGGGTGGGAACGAAAGCGCGGAAAGCTTGGACAGTTCAACCGGTTCCTGCGTGGGGAGGGAGCCGATGCGTTTAATGTCATTGCGGGCGACGTATCCGTTCTGCAAAGCGTTCGGTATGTAATCACGCTCGATTCCGATACCGTTCTTCCAAGAGATGCTGCGGCGCTCATGGTCGGAGCGCTTGCACATCCCCTCAACCGCGCGGTGTATGACGACGCGCTGGGGCGTGTTGTTCGCGGTTACGGAATTCTTCAACCGCGCGTCGGAGTGTCACTCACGAGCGCCCACAAATCTCATTTTGCGGCAATCCATTCGGGACATCCGGGCGTCGATCCGTATACAACAGCCGTGTCCGATGTCTACCAGGATCTTTACGGCGAAGGCAGCTTCACCGGAAAGGGGATCTATGATGTAGATGCTTTCGAGCGAGCAACGCGTGGTCGCTTTCCGGAGAATACGCTCCTCAGTCACGACCTGATTGAGGGGACGTATACGAGAGCAGGTCTCGCGACGGACATCGAGCTGTTCGATGACTATCCAACCAGGTACCTGACGTTTACGCGGCGCAAGCATCGCTGGATTCGCGGAGACTGGCAGCTCATTGGTTGGTTGAGAGGCATGGTTCCTGGTCCAGACGGACCGACGCTCAACCGGCTGTCGGCGATTTCCCGATGGAAAATTTTTGATAATCTCCGGCGCAGCCTCATCGAGATATCTCAACTCGCCCTGCTGATGGCGGGCTGGTTCTGGCTTCCGCGCTCGCCGCAGTTCTGGACCGGGCTGGTCCTTTCTGCAATTGCCTTTCCGTGGCTGTTTGGTCTCATGCTGGCTGTGCTGCGCCCACCCAGGGACCAGTCGTGGCCTGCGTATTACGCAGCAGTCTGGAGGGATGCCGCGACAAGCCTTCAACAGTTTGCTCTAGCGGCGACTTTCCTGCCACATCAAGCCGTTGTAAGTGCGGATGCAATTGCAAGGACCCTCATTCGCCTGTTTCGGACGAAGCAAAACCTGCTGGAATGGCAAACTGCATCGCAGATTGAGCGCAGCTTTGGGTTCGGCGCCCAACGAGAAGTGTGGCGTCGCATGTGGCCGGTAATCGCGGTTTCGCTTGTCCTGTTTGCAGGGGTGATACTCAAGGACACCCGGATGCACGGGTACCCTGCAAGCTCACGATTCGGTTTTGTCCTTGCCACAATTCCTTTTCTGCTCCTCTGGTTCTCATCCCCATCGCTTGCACATGCGCTGAGCGCTCCTGCAATTCCGGGCGAAGTATACCTGAGTGGATCTGAGCGGGAGTCAGCTCTCCGATACGCAAGATTGCACTGGGAGTACTTTGCAAAATTCGTCAGCGCTGATACGCAATGGCTCGCGCCGGACAATTTCCAGGAGGATCCGCAGCCAATCGTTGCGATGCGCACCTCACCAACGAATATCGGGCTCCAGCTTCTGGCGACCGTTACGGCGAACGATCTCGGGTTCATTGACCGAACAGAGATGATCGACCGCCTCGAGAACGTATTTCGCTCCCTGGAGCGAATGCGGCGTTTTCGCGGGCACTTTTTCAATTGGTATGATCTTCAGGATCTCCACGTTCTCGAGCCGGCGTATGTCTCCACCGTTGACAGTGGAAATCTTGCCGGTCATCTCATCGCGTTAAAACAAGCCTGCCTGGAGCAGCTACGCGACACTGCGTCTACCCCCGATCAGGTAACACGACTTACCGCCATCGCTGAGCGGGCGCACGCGTACGCAATGGAAATGGATTTCGGATTTCTTTTTGATGAAAGGCGAAAGCTCTTCTCGATCGGATATCTCGCATCCTCCAACTCGTTCGATAACTCCTATTACGACCTACTCGCTTCGGAAGCGAGGCTTGCCTCCTTCATCGCAATTGCCAAGGACGACGTCCCCGTCGATCACTGGTTTCGGCTGGGGCGCTCGTTGACCGCCAGCTCCGGTACTCGCACGCTCATTTCCTGGAGCGGAAGCATGTTCGAGTACCTCATGCCAGTGCTGGTAATGCAAAGCTTTCCGGAGACGCTGCTTGCGCAAACGAATCGTGGATCCGTAAGACGGCAGATCAGCTACGGCACGGAACGCGGAGTTCCGTGGGGAGTATCGGAATCAGCATACAATGTGAGGGATCGGGCGCAGACATATCAGTATCGAGCATTCGGCGTTCCCGATCTCGCGCTCAAGCGGGGCCTGAGTAAGGACCTGGTCGTGGCACCCTATGCAACGGCCCTGGCCATGGTTGTCGAACCTAAGCAGGCGCTGCGCAATTTTGCGCTGCTCGAGGAAGAGGGCGCCCTCGGCCCCTACGGATTCCGCGATGCGATTGACTATACCCGACCTCTTGCCGGTCAACGCAAGGCAGTTGTTGGCGCCTACATGGCCCACCACATCGGAATGAGTCTTGTTGCGATTGCTAACGCTGTATGCCGGCAAACGTGGCAGCGGCGATTCCATTCAGATCCGCTCGTGCGTTCCACCGAGCTGGTTCTTCAGGAAAGAATTCCGCGCAGAGTCATCGTCCAGGATGTTTCGGGGGATGAGGATCTCGCACGAATTCCAAATGAGCGTGAAAAGCCCGCGGCTCGCGAGATAGACACTCCACACACTCCGCAGCCGCGCGTGGCTGTACTTGGAAATGTGCCCTACACGCTGATGATCACCAATGCAGGGGGCGGATACAGCAAATACGGAAACATCGCGATAAATCGGTGGCGACTGGATGGCACGCGGGACAACTATGGGCAGTGGTGCTATGTGCGTGACGTAAGCACTGGACGCGTGTGGTCCGCGGCCCACCAGCCGACGCTGACAGAAGCGAGCTGGTACCGGGTTTTGTTTGGCAGCGATAGAGTAACGATTCTGCGCCGCGACGACGACATCGAAACTCACACCGAGATTGCTGTGGCATCGGACGACGCAGCCGAGGTGCGCCGAGTCACGGTCATCAATCGGTCCAGCGTCCCAAAAGAAATCGAGCTAACGAGTTATTCGGAAATCATCCTCGGTTCGGCGGACGCAGACAGAATGCACCCCGCTTTTGGAAACTTGTTCGTTCAGACTGAATGGCTTCCAGCGAACGCTGCAATCCTTGCGACCCGGCGACCACGATCGTTTAACGAACAGCGCATGTGGTGCGGTCATGTTGCTGCGCTCGGACATGAAGCGGTCGGCGAAGTAAGCTGCGAGACTGACCGGGCAAAGTTCGTTGGACGTGGCCGCTCGGTTCGCCATCCTATAGTGATGGACGAATCCGGTTCGCTTTCGGGAACGGTTGGGTCGGTACTCGATCCTGTCCTCGCTCTCCGCGCGCGAGTCCTGGTCCAGCCTCGCGCCTCGGCAGTCGTGACATTCACAACCTTCATTACGGATTCTCGCGAGCGAGCCGCCGAGCTGGCGGATTTGTATCATGATTCATATAGCGCGCGTCGCGCACTGGATCTATCGTGGGCGCAGGCACAGGCAGAACTGAGAGATCTCGGAATTACGCCCGCCGATGCTGCGCTTTACCAGGAGCTAGCCGGGCATCTCTTTTTTCCACATCCGGGCTTCAGAACCCTAAGTGCCGGTCGTCCGGAGAACAAGCTCGATCAGCAGGCGCTATGGGGCCACGGCATTTCCGGTGACTGGCCCATCGTGCTTGGCACCATAAGCAACGCTGGTGGGCTGGCGAGCGTCAGGCAACTTCTTCGCACGCACCATTACTGGCGTCTGAAAGGGATCACCTGCGACCTCGTTCTTATCAACATGCATCCCGCGACTTACCTGCAGGAGCTAAACGACGAGCTGGTGACCACTGTCATGACATCCAGTGAAGCAGGATTGCTGGATCGACCGGGTGGTGTATTCATCCGTCGCGGCGATATTCTCAAGCCGGAGGATATTACACTTCTTCGCGACATCGCGCGCCTCGAAGTCGACTGCGACGGACTTGGCCTCGGGAATTTCATGGAATTCCCGGACGCGGAAGAGAAGTATCCACCGAAGATTACAGCGAACGCGGCGTCCCACCGCAATCACGGCCTGCGAACCCTCACGCTGGCGGGAAGGCCGGAGCACATCGCACCGATCAAGGATCCGTCCCCGAATCTCATGGCATTCAATGGACTGGGTGGATTCAACAAGGAAGACGAGTATGAAATTCATCTTACCGGCGAAGTGTTGCCGCCGGCACCGTGGTCCAACGTTGTTGGAAATCCCAATGCGGGATTCTGTGTAACGGAAAGTGGTGCGGGATTTACATGGGCAGGAAACAGCTTCTTCTACCGACTTACTCCATGGCATAACGATCCCGTGCGGGATCCATCCAGTGACTGCGTATACATTCGCGATGATGCTTCCGGCGAACTATGGAGCCCGACGCCGGCGCCCATTCGTGAAGAATCGCTGTATCGAGTCAGGCATGGTGCGGGATATTCAGTGTTCGAGCACCAACATGGAGACATCCGGACTTCGCTGCGCGTCGGACTCCCTGAGGAGGATACGGTAAAGGTTTCCATTCTGACGATTACGAATGCTGGTGGAACCCGCCGAACACTGACAATCACGCCCTATGTCGAGTGGGTATTGGGAGTGCAGCGCGATCAGACGCAGCATCATGTGCGAACCTCATTTGACAAAGAGGCACAGGCGATTTTTGCGCGCAGCTATTTCGACGCGCAGTTCGCGGACAATGTCGCGTTTCTGGCGATCAGCTCGCCACTTGTCGGGTATACCGCCGACAGGCGCGAATTCATAGGACGAAATGGGACACCTTCCAGCCCGGCGGCGTTGCAGCGGACGGGACTCGCGGAAAAGGTTGGAGAGACTATTGATCCGTGTGCCGCTCTGCAGACAAGCATCGAGCTGGCTCCCGGTGAAACCCGCGACGTGGTTATCCTGCTGGGCGCGGGAAAGGGAGAGGATGGCGCGCGCGAGCTAATAGCGCGGTACAACAAACCGGAACCCGCGGCGTCCGCAATCGACTCCAACGTCGCGGCCTGGAGAAAGCGACTAGACACAGTTAAGGTTCGAACTCCGTCACCGGAGTTCGATGTCCTGCTGAATGGCTGGCTCCTGTACCAGGCTCTCTCCTGCCGGATGTGGGCGCGTTCTGCCCTGTACCAGTCCAGCGGCGCGTACGGATTTCGCGACCAGCTTCAGGATGTAATGGCATTTTTACTCACTGATGCGCCGCTTGCCCGTGAGCACATCCTGCGTGCTGCCTCACGCCAGTTTGTCGAAGGAGACGTTCAGCATTGGTGGCATCCTCAGAGTGGGCGCGGAGTGCGGACACGCTTTTCAGATGACCTCGCGTGGCTGCCATTTGTCGTGGACCACTACGTACAGGTAACGGGTGACGCCGCCGTCCTGGATGAACAGGTGCCCTTTCTCATCATGCGTGAGCTTGGTCCCGAGGAGCACGAGATATATGACCTTCCGGGAATATCAGCGGAGACGGCGTCGATCTATGATCATTGCGTGAGAGCCCTCAATCGCGCTGCGACGGAAGGCGAGCACGGTCTCCCAAAAATCGGAATCGGCGACTGGAACGACGGAATGAGCAGGGTCGGGGTGAACGGGCGCGGAGAAAGTGTCTGGCTTGGGTGGTTCCTGTATTCCACGCTGAGAAAATTCGCTGTGCACTGCGACTCGAAAGAAGATTCAGGAAGTGCATCGAAATTCAGGGATCAGGCAGAGCGATATCGTGTCGCAATTGAAAATTCCGCGTGGGATGGAGAATGGTATCGCCGGGCGTATTTCGACGATGGATCACCGCTTGGTTCCAAAGAAAGTGATGAAGCAAAGATCGATGCCATTGCGCAAAGCTGGAGCGTGATTTCCGGTGCGGGCGATCCCGAACGCTCGCGCATCGCCATGCAGTCGTTCAACAAGCAT
>JBKJPM010000109.1:0-16228 GCA_046595175.1 Gemmatimonadaceae bacterium | reverse complement strand
GACTCCGCCCTTCGCATTATTCAGCGACTGCGAAAAGAAGCGGCGATTTTTTTCCGCCATGCGAACGGTGAGGCGAACACTTCCCTTCTCAGTGAACTTGAATGAATTCGCGAGGAGATTCTTTAGCACCTGCTGCACGCGCTGGGCGTCGGTGTACATCTTCTCGGGCACGTCCGGCTGCACTTCGATCTTGAACTCCAGTCCCTTTTGGTCCGCGAGCGGCCTGAAGCTCCGATCCACAAACTCCGAGATTTCCGCGATCGGCACGTTGGTTGGATTGACGTCCATCTTTCCGGCTTCGACCTTGGACAGGTCAAGCACATCGTTGATGAGCGAAAGCAGGTCGCTTCCCGAGGAAAGGATTGTCTGTGCGAATTCGACCTGCTTTGCGGAAAGGTTTCCGTCCTTGTTGTCTGACAGAAGCCGCGCAAGAATGAGGAGACTGTTCAACGGCGTTCTCAGCTCGTGCGACATGTTGGCCAGGAACTCCGACTTGTACTTCGAGCTGAGTGCGAGCTGCTCCGCTTTTTCTTCCAAGGCAACGCGCGCCGATTCGACCTCGCTGTTTTTCTGCTCGACCTTTCGGTTTTGCTCTGCAAGCAGCGATGCCTTTTCTTCCAGCTCCTCGTTGACCTGCTGCAACTCCACCTGCTGGTCCCGCAACAGCTCTTCCGAGCTGCGCAGTGATTTCGCCTGCGCTTCCAGCTCCGAGTTGGATTTCTTGAGCTCTTCCTGCTGCTGCTTGAGCTCGAGTGACTGGTTCTGCAGTTCCTGTGTGAGGCGCTGCGACTGCTCGAGCAGCTCTGCCGTTCGCATGTTCGCGCTGATCATGTTGATCACGACACCCACACTTTCCGCCAGTTGGTCAAGGAACACCTGGTGGATCTGGCTGAATGGAAGGAACGAAGCGAGCTCGATGACTGCCTTGATCTCGCCCTCGAACAGAACAGGCAGGACAAGAATGTTTCTCGGCGGTGCTTCACCAAGTCCGGACGAAATGACTATGTAGTCAGCGGGTACGCTGGTGAGAAGAATTGGTTTCTTCTCCAGTGCTGCCTGGCCAATAAGCCCTTCGCCAATCGCGAACCGGTTGGCAACGTTCTTTCTTTCCTTATATGCGTAGCTCGCGATGAGCTTGAGGACCGGAACTGTGTCCTCCTCTTCCATTATATAGAAGGCACCATGATGCGCTGATACCAGCGGCGTAAGCTCCGACATGATTAGACGGGACACCGATTCGAGATCTTTCTGCCCCTGCATCATCCGCGAGAACTTGGCGAGGTTGGTCTTCAGCCAATCCTGCTGCGTATTCGTTTCGGTCGTCTGCTTCAGATTTCCGATCATCTGATTCAGATTTCCCTTGAGCTCATCAAGCTCACCCTGTGCTTCCACGGTGATCTGCTGGCTCAGGTCTCCACGCGTTACGGCGGTCGCAACGTCTGCGATTGCTCGCACCTGCAGCGTGAGACTGTTGGCCATCGCGTTCACGTTGTCGGTGAGATCCTTCCACGTTCCGGCAACTCCAGGGACAGCGGCCTGTCCACCAAGCTTTCCTTCCGTTCCCACTTCCTTCGCGACACGCGTTACTTCAGACGCGAACGATGAGAGCTGATCGACCATCGTGTTGATGGTGTTCTTGAGCTCGAGGATTTCTCCGCGTGCATCAGCGGTGATTTTTCTGCTCAAATCACCCTTTGCAACTGCCGTCGTGACGTAGGCGATGTTTCGCACCTGGCCTGTCAGGTTCGAAGCCATGAAGTTCACGTTGTCCGTGAGATCCTTCCACGTTCCGCCAACCCCTGGCACTTCAGCCTGCCCTCCAAGCTTTCCTTCCGTTCCCACTTCCTTTGCAACTCGCGTCACTTCAGATGCGAATGCAGAGAGCTGGTCAACCATGATGTTGATAGTGTTTTTCAGCTCAAAGATTTCTCCCTTCGCTTCGGCGGTGATTTTCTGTGACAGGTCTCCGCGAGCAACGGCGGTGGTTACAGCCGCAATGTTACGCACCTGGCCGGTAAGATTTCCTGCAAGTGTGTTTACGCTGTCCGTCAGATCCTTCCACGTTCCGGCAACTCCAGGAACGTTCGCCTGACCACCAAGCTTTCCGTCCGTTCCCACTTCGCGTGCAACACGGGTCACTTCGGATGCGAACCCTGAAAGCTGATCGACCATCGTATTGATGGTGTCCTTCAGCTCCAGAATCTCACCCTTTGCTTCAGCGGTAATCTTCCGGCTCAGGTCTCCGCGTGCGACCGCTGTCGTCACGTCGGCGATATTTCGCACCTGGCCCGTCAGGTTTGACGCCATGAAGTTCACGTTGTCTGTGAGGTCTTTCCACGTACCTGCGATGTCCGGCACTTCGGCCTGACCGCCCAGACGTCCCTCGGTTCCTACTTCGCGCGCCACACGGGATACTTCACCCGCAAAAATTCTGAGCGAGTCCACCATCGCATTGATGGTTTGCTTGAGTTCGAGGATTTCTCCCTGTACATCAACGGTGATCTTGCGCGATAAGTCGCCTTTTGCCACAGCCGTAGTAACGTCTGCGATGTTTCGAATCTGCCCGGTGAGGTTATTGGCCATGGCGTTCACGTTGTCCGTGAGATCCTTCCATGTTCCGCCAACTCCAGGCACCTGTGCCTGGCCGCCCAGCTTTCCCTCGGTTCCCACTTCCTTCGCGACTCGTGTTACTTCGTCCGCGAACGATGAAAGCTGGTCCACCATCGTATTGATCGTGTTCTTCAGCTCCAGCGTTTCACCGTTGGCCTCGACTGTGATCTTTTGCGAGAGGTCACCGCGTGCAACGGCTGTCGTAACCGCCGCGATGTTTCGCACCTGTCCGGTGAGGTTTTCCGCCAGAGTATTGACGTTGTCAGTGAGATCCTTCCATGTGCCTGCGACATCCGGCACGTTCGCCTGGCCGCCAAGCTTTCCCTCGGTTCCCACTTCCTTTGCCACTCGTGATACTTCGCCCGCGAAAATTCGAAGCGAGTCCACCATGGCGTTGATGGTCTGTTTTAGCTCGAGGATTTCGCCCTGTACATCGACGGTGATCTTGCGCGACAAGTCGCCCTTCGCGACAGCTGTAGTAACGTCTGCAATGTTTCTAATTTGCCCGGTAAGATTGTTTGCCATCGCGTTCACGTTGTCGGTGAGATCCTTCCACGTTCCACCGACGCCCGGAACCTGCGCCTGGCCACCAAGCTTTCCTTCGGTTCCCACTTCCTTTGCGACTCGTGTCACCTCGTCGGCGAAGGAAGAGAGCTGGTCAACCATCGTGTTGATGGTGTTCTTCAGCTCCAGAGTTTCGCCGCTCGCTTCGACTGTGATTTTTTGTGAGAGGTCACCGCGCGCAACGGCTGTCGTAACAGCCGCGATGTTTCGCACCTGGCCGGTGAGATTTCCAGCGAGCGTGTTCACGTTGTCTGTGAGATCCTTCCACGTGCCTGCAACACCCGGCACTTCCGCCTGTCCCCCAAGCTTTCCTTCCGTTCCCACTTCCTTGGCAACACGTGTTACTTCGGAAGCGAAGGAAGAAAGCTGGTCCACCATCGTATTGATGGTGTTCTTGAGCTCAAGAATTTCTCCGCGCGCATCTGCAGTGATCTTTCTTCCCAAATCACCCTTCGCGACTGCGGTGGTCACATAAGCAATGTTTCGGACCTGGCCAGTAAGGTTCGAGGCCATGAAGTTCACGTTGTCGGTGAGATCCTTCCACGTTCCGCCCACACCAGGGACTTCTGCCTGCCCACCCAGCCGGCCTTCCGTACCTACCTCACGCGCCACGCGCGTTACTTCAGATGCGAATGACGAGAGCTGATCCACCATGGTGTTGATCGTGTTCTTTAACTCGAGAATCTCGCCCTTTACGTCGACCGTAATCTTTCTGGAGAGATCTCCCTTTGCGACGGCCGTCGTTACATCAGCGATGTTTCGAATCTGGCCCGTCAGGTTATTCGCCATTGCATTCACGTTGTCGGTCAGATCCTTCCAAGTTCCACCAACGCCAGGCACTACGGCCTGACCGCCCAGCCGGCCTTCGGTTCCAACTTCCTTTGCAACGCGCGTTACTTCCGAGGCGAATGCTGAAAGTTGGTCAACCATGGTGTTGATCGTATTCTTCAGCTCCAGTGTCTCGCCCTTTGCTTCAACGGTGATCTTCTGCGAAAGGTCACCGCGCGCAACTGCAGTCGTCACATCAGCGATGTTTCGCACCTGGGCCGTGAGGTTTCCAGCCATGGCGTTTACATTGTCGGTCAGATCCTTCCAGGTCCCTGCGACCCCAGGGGCATTAGCCTGGCCGCCGAGCTTTCCTTCGGTTCCTACTTCACGCGCGACGCGTGTAACTTCGGAAGCGAATCCAGAGAGCTGGTCAACCATCGTATTCACGGTAGTTCCAATTCGCAGGAACTCACCCTGAACGAGCTTCCCATCAATTTCCAGAACCATCTTCTGCGATAGATCACCTTCGGCGACAGCTGTGAGCACTCGCGCTACTTCAGTCGTAGGCGTTACGAGATCGGTGATCAGAGCATTGAGCGAGTCCACCGTGCGCGTCCAACCGCCGGACGCGTCCGCCAGGAAAGCGCGCTCATTCATCTGTCCTTCACGTCCGATCGTGTTGCTTACGCGAACGACCTCATGTGAAAGCCGCTCATTTTGCTGAGCAATGTTGTTGAATGTCTCCGAGATTTCCGCCAGCAGTGGATCGCTGCTGCGTGGGATGCGAACATCGAAGTCGCCGTCTCGGAGCTCGCGAAGACCGAACAACAATGCCTCGAGGTCGGAACGGTAGTCGGAACCACTTCCGTTTCCGCCGCCTCCGTTCCAGCCTTGCTCTGCACGAGATGCGCGAACGCCGCTACGTGCATGTGGGCGATCACGTCTTGCTGTCTGATCGCCTGCCGTCGAAAGAGCTTCCATTTCGGAATCCGCAGCTTCTCGTGTTTCTCGCGCGCGCGCAGCGCGTGAACGACGAGCAGATTTTCCGCTGGCGGCTGGTGTGTCCGCTTCGCCTTTCTCGATGTCGCTTTTATCGCCGAATGCCACAGACTTCTCCTGAACTGGGCAGCTTGCCCGATAGAGACAACAAGGTTCCTCTCCATCACAGGATAGAGAGTGCTATTTCCTATTTTGTATTCAAATCTGATACCGCCGAGGTTTTGGCTCCGTAAGGGCCTATCCCAGTGGTGTTAAGGGCTTTGCGGGACGCTAGCCCAGTAGCTAGCCTCTTGGTCCCTCGACCATAGCCTCGGCCACAACCTCATCCCCAAGCCGTATTACCCCGGCTTTCAGTACGCGAGCGTACACACGACTCCAACCCGGAAAAAGCTTTTGAGAGATCCGGTTGAAGTCCCCGTCAATAAAGGACTCTCGGATGGTCTTGCAGGGCGAAGCGTAGTTAGTCACCTCAAGCCTTACATCGCCAATGAGAAACTGCGTTCCCGGGCTGATTTGATCCCATTTCAGGCCTGACACGGTCAGGTTTTCGCCCGTCGACCCTGGAAATATTGGATGCCCCTCATCCTTTAGGGCCTCGATCAGCTCCCTCGAGAAAATACTTACGGCTCGGTCGGGACCACCGTGATGTCGCTTGTCGTCGTGATCATCGCCTTGAACCCTATCGGCCAGAACAGTTGCGGAAGGGCGACTCGGCTTAGGAACACCACCAGGCGAAGTATGAATCGCTTCGATTCGGCCGCGTCCGAGCTCATTTACTACCATATCGTAATACCTATGCCCGTTGTTCGGAGATGTTCCCCTTCACTGCCTGCACCGGAATTCCGCCGTTACTCGTCGAGAAAAGTAGCTTTACCGGGGTCTTGAGTTGAGAGAGCAGGCGGTCCTCATTTGAGATGACTACTAGCGACCAGCCCGGCAAGTTGGTCCGCGCAGACTTTCCCAGTGACGCATAAAGATCGCGAGGGTCTGCGCCTTCCCCCACCCGCTTTCCGTAGGGCGGATTCGTTGCCAGTAGTCCGGGCTCGATTCCAGCCGCATCACCCAGGGCCTCTGTCATGGACTTTCGGGAAATTTCCAGGTCTGCTTCAACGCCCGCGCGCTTGGCATTGTCACGCGCCGCGCTAACAGCACCCTCGTCACGGTCTGAAGCCAGAATTCTTGACGACGCTTTTGGAAGAACCTTCTTGTCCGCGTCGGCGAGCAGAATCTGCCAGCCGCGATGCTCAAAGCCCCGCCAGTTCATGAAGGCGAATTTTCTAGTTCTTCCTGGAGCGATACCACGCGCAATCATTGCCGCCTCGATAGCCAGAGTGCCAGATCCGCATAAGGGATCGAGAAGCGGCTTCGACCCGCTCCAATCCGCAGCCAAAATCATTGCGGCAGCGAGCGTTTCGCGGATCGGCGCCTTCGCGGTTGCAAGACGGTAACCGCGCCTGTGAAGCAGCTCGCCGGACGTATCGATGGACACCGTCACATCATCCCGAAAAAGTCGCACAATAAATTGCTGCGCTTCGCCAGCGTCGAAATCGTCGTCTTCCTTCTCATCTGACGACTCGAACCTTGCTCCCATTACCTGCGCGCTAAGTGCTTTCGCAAATCGCTCGGCGACGGCGTCGGAGTGATAAAGCTTGGATTTCTTGCAGGTGACTCGAAACGTTACAGCGCTTTTGTCGGCGACATACCTGTTCCACTCGATTTTCGTGGCGCGGCGCTCGAGTTCGTGAAAGGTATTCGCATGGAAGGTCGCGACTCTCACAACGACACGACTGGCGGTCCTAAGCCAGAGATTAAGCCGCATCACATCCTGGACACTTCCTCTACAGGAAATTCCGCCGAGCTCCGCTTTTTCGGGCTTCACGCCAAGGCGCGTCATTTCTGCACCCGTCACGGCTTCGAGGCCGGGGGCACAGATAACGAAGATGTCTAGTTTACTTGTGGAGGCAGGCATGGTTGCAGCGCCATCGAGGCGCCGCAACCAATTTAAGCTTTACCGCTTCGACTTTGCTTGGAGATTGATCCGCTTCACCGCCATTCGCGTCAGTTTCTTGTCGGTGTCGCCCTCTTCATTGAGAGTTGTCTGAAGAATGCGGGACTGGCTCGTAAAACCAAGTTCGCTGGCGTAAGTGCGGAGCGTTCCATATCCTGCCATCTCGTAATGCTCAACGTGCTGCGCTGCGGAAATCAAGCCTGCGTCCAGTACGTCCTTGTCGGGACGCTCCCGGATGAGACCCTTGGCCTCCTTGATGAGACCTTCCATGCCTTCGCATTTCTTTCCGCGCGGGCTCACGTCCAGCTCTTTGCAGATCCTCTCGAGGCGCCTGACGTGCTCCCGAGTCTGACGTTCGTGGCCGCGGAATGCCGCTTTCAACTCTCTATGGGTGCTGGCCTTTATCATTTTTGGGAGCGCCTTGAGAATCTGCTTCTCTGCGCTGTAAAGATCCTTTAGTCCTTCCACGTATAAGTCCTGCAGCGTTTCAAGTTCCATTTGCTTTGCTCCGGTTACGGTTGTCGGCTTGACCACTTCTAAAGCAATGGCGGTGCCGCTCCATATAGAGCTCAGCGGGAAATCCCGCGGCGTATTTCCTGCCATTGTTCAGCCGCGTGCCGACGAAATTTTCGAAGGAGAGCGCACGCGCACTCCTCCAGAAACGCTATGGACACAATGGATTCCGAATAGGCCAGTGGGAACCCATCAAGGCCCTGCTGGACGGAAATGACGCGCTGGTCGTTATGCCCACAGGCAGCGGAAAGTCCATTATCTATCAGCTGCCGGCGCTGATCCTTCCCGGACTTACAGTTGTGGTGAGCCCGTTGATCGCACTGATGAAAGACCAAAAGGACAAGCTCGACGCGCAGGGTGTTGACGCCGTCGCGATGCACTCTCATCTCTCGACATCGGAATCCCGTGAGGCGCACCGGCAGATCGCAGAAGGCGAGGGCGAAATACTTTACCTCACCCCGGAACGATTCAAGGACCGCGAATTCTTCGAACACCTGCTTTCACGGAAGGTGAGCCTGTTCGTTATCGACGAGGCTCACTGCGTGAGCCAGTGGGGACATGATTTCAGACCGGACTACCTGTCGCTCGGGTCAATCGCCAAAAGACTGGGCCGCCCACCGATTCTGGCCCTGACTGCAACTGCAACGAATGAAGTCCGCGAGGACATCATGCACCAACTTGAAATGAAGTCGCCGCACGTGACAATCACCGGATTTGCCCGACCCAATCTCCGTTTCGAGGTACGCCGTACGGTTAACGATGCAATCAAGGATGCGATGGTGGAAAACATCCTGACCTCGACCCCCGGCTCCGGAGTGGTATACCTCGCCACTATCAAGGAAGCGGAACAACTCTACGAAAAACTTTCCGGGAAATTCAAGGTTGGGCTCTATCACGGAAAGAGGGCGGCCGCCGATCGCAAGAATGTGCAGGATGCATTCATGCGCGGCGACCTCAGGGCAATTATTGCGACAAATGCATTTGGCCTTGGGATCGACAAGCAGAATCTGCGATTCGTTGTGCACTATCACTTTCCAGGTTCCATAGAGGCCTATTATCAGGAGGCTGGTCGCGCGGGGCGGGATGGACATCCCGCGGTCTGCTGGATGCTGTACCGAGTGGAGGACAAACGCATTCAGTCATACTTCCTCGGCGGGAAATATCCTGAGGTAGAAGAAGCAGCACATGTCGCAATCGCGCTCGAGAAATATCCACTCCTGCATCCCGTTGCTCTCGATGACATTGTCGAGCAGACCGGTGTCCCGCGTCGGAAGGCGAAAATCGTGTTTGCACTCCTGAAGCGACACGGCCTCGTGCGCGAGCACCGTGGCGGCAAGTGGGAACGGCTCAAGGACAACCTTACCTCAGTGGATCTCGGCAGCGATCTGGCGGACTACGAGGATCGCCGAGCGAAAGATCAGGCAAAGCTCCGGACAATAGTGCAATTTTGCCAGACAACGGAATGCAGGACGCGGTTCATACTCGAGCACTTCGGTGAAGAAGTCAAAGAAGACTGGAAGTGTGGGAACTGCGACGCCTGCGACGCACAGGGCGAATGGGCACAGACAGCGTAGTACCGCCGGGGATCGAACGGGTGCTTCGACTATTCAAGTCGATGCAGCGCGAAGAAAAAATGCAGGCTCTGGTTCAGTACTCCAGGAAGCTTGAGCCGTTGCCCGAGAGGTTTTGCGACATGCCCCGCACGGGACTGACAGTGCATGAGTGTCAGACGCCCGTTGACATTATACCGGAGTACCGGGGCGGCAAGCTGCATTTTTACGCCGATGTGAACGCCCGCCAGTCGCCAACTGTTGCTGCGGTACTCGCAATTGTCTTATCTGCGGTAAACGACCAGCCGCCGGAAGCAACTCTCGCTATCCCGCAGGATTTCGTGCGCATGGTGATGGAAAGCATTGGACTCGGTGCTCGGGAAGCGGGCCTGAACGCAATCATTAACCGGCTCAAGCGACACGCGCGGGACGCACAGACAAGTACGCCATAGACGTAGCCTCCGTTCTCGGGTATCGTGTACCCGCCACTCCAACAGAGGACATCATGCCTGATCAGAGTTTTGAGAAACACTCCAGATTTATTCCGGGTTTTCATTTCGTCGCGCTTCCGATTCTACTCATCAACTTCTTCGTCACATTGTACGCGATGTACGAGCAGGGTTTTTCGAAGTACGGCATCTGGAATGTTCTGGTCGCCGTAGCACTGGTGCTCATAGCGTGGTATTCCCGCACAATGCCACTGGCAGCTCAGGACAGAGTCATACGGCTTGAGGAGAGGATGAGACTCCGGGAAAGACTGCCTGAGCATCTTCGGGCCCGGGGCAATGAAATCAGCCCACGGCACCTCGTTGGTCTTCGCTTTGCTTCCGATGAAGAACTGCCTGGACTTGCTGAGCGATGCATCAACGGAGAACTCAAAACCTCAAAGGAAATCAAGCAGGCTATCAGAACCTGGCGTCCTGACCACCTTCGCGTTTAGTCGCCGCCGCACTTCCTCAATCGCAATTAAAATGTCTGATGTAACAATTACGGTTCGCACGAACGGTCCATACCGAGTAGATGGACCGATCAACCTGGTGGACCACGACGGAAACCCGATTCCGATTCCGGAGGGGAAAACGAGAATCTCCCTTTGTCGCTGCGGGGCCTCAGTTACAAAACCATTTTGCGACGGAACGCATTCGCGAATCGGTTTCAAGGGTGCCGAGGAGGCGGCTGAAAAATTCGATGGCGGAACTGAATCGCCGCCGCCGACAGGATCACCTTGATTCGCGCTGTCGCGAAAGTTAGGTCGTGAGTAAAGTTACTTGGGTGTCTCGGTGAGTTTCAACCCAATGACACCGCCGACAATCAGGAGCAGCGACACGATTCGAAAGAAGTTCGTCGGCTCACGCATGAAAAGAATTCCGATGAGTGCCGTTCCCGCTGCTCCGATTCCGGTCCACACTGCGTAGGCGGTTCCGATCGGAAGCGTTTTTGCCGCCTGTGACAGGCAGTATAAGCTGAGAATTGCCACCCCAATTATGCAGATGGTGACGAGCGGCCGCGTGAATCCCTTGCTCGCGACTAGCAGTAGCGCAAACACGATTTCCAAAAGGCCGGCGATGAGGAGGTACAGCCAAGTGTGCGTATTCACTCTACGCTTATTGCGCCGGGAAAAAGTCCGGCATGCCAGGAGTTCGCGGCCTTGGAATGAAAGCGTGCGCGCCACTCGCCGAGCGTCGTGACGGTAGGATCAAAAACAGTGGTTTCCGGGTCAACCTTTCCAGCCGATGCGAGTGATGTAAACTCGTCGCGGTGGACTGAGCGAATTTCGGCGTCGTCGTAATAGAAAACGAGCGTCCGGTCTAGCAGTGACGTCCCAATCTGCAGCTCGAGATCCTTCAGGGTGTGAAAGAGCCCATCGATCGAACACCCGGACGCGTGCGCCGTATCGGGGTTCACCGCAATGGTCAGGAACCGGGCACTGGAAAACATTCGTGCGGCAGTCAGTGGATCTCCGTGCGCCTTCCATTGCGCAAGAAATTCATCCACTCGAGCGAGGAGCAGGGAGCTCTCTCTCTCGGAAAGGGGCTTTGAGCTTCCGAAAACCCAGACACGGGCGTGGTCAGGAAGCGAATCGAATGAAGTGAGTGGCATGCACGTCGCGCCTCAGGTTACATCCAGCAGGCGCCACATATACCACGAACCGACGGTTCGGTAGGGCGCCCATTTATTTCCGATCTTCTGAACTCTTTCCGGCTTTGGAAGTTTACGCAATCCGTATGCGCGCTGCACACCCTTCTGGATTCCGAGGTCGCCGATTGGCAGCACATTGGGCCTGCCGAGTCTGAAGATCAGGAACATCTGCGCCGTCCATATCCCGACTCCCTTGATCTGGGTGAGCGCGGCGATGATCTCTTCGTCGCTGAGCTCGTGCAGCTGCTCTATTGCAAGTTGTCCGGAATGAGTCTCCTCGGCCACGCTGCGGATGTATTTCGCTTTTTGCCCTGACAGCCCGGCCTTGCGAAGCTCAGGCTCTGCGATCTTTAGTATCTGCGCCGGTGCGGGCTTTTTCTTATCCAGAAGGGCGAGAAATCGTCCGTGGATGGTGGCGGCCGCTTTGCCGGAAAGCTGCTGATAAACGATTGAGCGAACTACATAGTCAAAATGGGTTCCTTCAATGCGTGGTACGAGCGAGCACTTGCCGACAGTATCGATGACGTTGGCAAGGACGGGATCGACCTTCCTTAGATGACGAATTGCTTTTATATGCGGCTTTGGTGGCATCGGCAGGATTTGATGTGAGCGTCAATAATACAGTCCCGTATATTTGCGCACGATGACCCCGGAAGAATTCCGCACCCACGGACAAGCTGTTGTCGACTGGATTGCCGACTATCTCGCCAATCCTGAACAGTTTGATGTCATCCCCGACGTGTCTCCTGGCGATGTCCGGAAACAGCTTCCCATCGAGTCACCGGTACAGGGCGAAGGGATGTCCGCCATCCTCGCCGATTTCGAGCGAATAGTTCTCCCGGGAACAACGCACTGGAATCACCCCATGTTCATGGCGTATTTCGCCAACACGGGCTCTGCTCCGGGTATTTTGGCTGAAGCGCTGATTGCGGCTTTGAACGTAAACGCAATGCTTTGGCGAACGGGGCCTGTAGCGACGGAGCTCGAGCAAGTCACACTGGACTGGGTTCGCCAGCTTCTCGGACTTCCGGACCAGTTCAAGGGAACGATTACGGATACTGCGTCCGCCAGCACGCTGTACGCGCTAACTGCTGCGCGAGAACTCTCGCCCGAGTTGCAAATCCGCGAACGCGGGATGTCTGGGAGAGCGGACCTCCCTCGCCTCACCGTTTATCAGTCGCAGGAAGCTCACTCAAGTGTCGCGAAAGCGGTTACAACTCTGGGACTGGGCCTGGAGTCGCTCCGTTCTGTTCCAACCGACAGCGAATTCCGGATGGATGTGGATGAGCTTGAGAAGATGATGGCGAGCGATCGCGCCGCGGGCGCGCGGCCGCTTGCAATCGTTGCCACAGTCGGAACTACATCTACCGCTGCCGTCGATCCGCTGGAACGTATTGCCGTGATTGCAAAGCGTGAAGCCATCTGGCTGCATGTGGATGCGGCATATGCCGGTGCTGCTGCAATACTTCCGGAGAAGCGTGACATACTGCGCGGAGCCGCTGGCGCTCACTCCATCGTCATGAATCCACATAAGTGGCTGTTCACTCCGATGGACTGCTCAATTCTTTTCACCTCCCGCCCCGATCTTCTCAGGCAGGCATTCATGGTCACGCCCTCTTATCTCACCGAAAATGAAGACGGCGAAGTGATCAATCTGATGGACTACGGTGTCTCACTCGGCAGACGCTTTCGCGCGCTTAAACTCTGGTTTGTACTCCGGCACTATGGAACCTCCAAACTGCAGGGGCTGATTCGAGAACATATCCGCCTTGCCGAACAGTTTGCGGAATGGGTTCGGGAATCGCCGGATTTTCAGCTTCTCACTCCGGTGAATTTTTCCACAGTTGTATTTCGCTATGCGCCTCGCGGGGCAACCGAGAAGGAGCTCGACGAAATGAATGTCGCCATATCGAAGCGTATTCATTCGGGGCGCGAGCTTTACATATCTCATACTTCGGTGCGTGGCAGCTATGCGCTCCGGCTGGCCATTGGAAACGAGCACACGGACGAGGCACATGTCAGCCGGGCCTGGTCCATTATCCAGCAGGCAGCCAGGGTCTGACACCGGACTAATGGCCGGATGGGAACGGATTCCCCAGTCCGGTATATTATGATGATTCCCCGTCAATTTCGTCTACCACATTAGGAGTTCCCGAATGACAGGTTTCGTCAGAAAGTCCCTCGGAGCCGCTGCTCTTTTGCTGGTCGCTTCACAGTCCGCGATCGCGCAGGCAACAGTAGCCGCGCCGGCATGTGAGCCAAACCAGTCCTCACCCGCATCAGTTGGTCGCGCGACCCTGTTCCTCTCGAGAGCCTTTCAGGCAATGAAGGGTGGCAACCCCACCAAGGATTTGCGTGAAGCCGTCGCGCTGCTCAGCGACCCGAAAGCGGCAGCTGAAAATCCTGTCGCGACCAACCTAATGCTCGGACAGATGTACATCATGTTCCTGCAGACACCCGGCATGACCGGCATCGTGCGGCGCGGAAATCTTGGATTTACGACAAATCCTGACGGTTTGATCGATATCTATGCTGCGGCAGACTCATCCTTCGACATCGTAGAAGCGAAAGCACCGGAGTGCGTCGCTACGACAGAGCAATGGCGTCAACAAGCCCCGTGGCTCGCGGTGACAAATAATGCAATCAATGCGCTAAACGCCAACAAGCTCGACTCAGCCGAGATGTACGCGAAGTGGTCGCTGAACCTTTCGGAGAAAGTGCCATACGGGTATTCAGTTCTCGCTGGCGTTGCCAAGGCCCGCAAGGATCAGGCGGCGGCGGCGAAATACTGGCAGCAGACACTGAAAAGCGCGGGAACGGACACGATCTATAATGATGTTCGCCTGAAGACATATTACGAAATGTCGATGGACGCAGTCGCTCGCGCAGAGGCGTCATCGGGCGCAGCCAAGCTCGCGGCCGCTCGTGAGGCCGTGGCGGGACTCAAGGGTTACGTTGCCGCACAGCCCAATGACTATCAGACAACGGCCGCACTGCAGAACATGATGAAGATGTACATCGCGCTGGGCGACACAGCGCACATTGCGGATGTCTACGCGCCCATGTTGGTGAACCCGACAAGCTGGGGAGAGAGCACGCTTCTTCAGGCCGGAGTCACAGCGACCCGTTACAACAGGAACGCAGACGCAGTAAAGCTGTTTGAAGCCGCGCTAAAGAACAACCCGTACCAGCGTGATGCGTTGAACAACCTCGCGGCGAGCTACATCAACGACAAGCAGTTCGAAAAGGTTCCCAGTCTTGTGAACAGATTGCTCGCACTGGATCCTAGCAATCCGGATAACGTTCTCATGTACGGTTACCTGTACTCCGGCCTGTTGAAGGGCGCGAAGACGGCAAAGGACAGGAAGATGTACACGGATTCACTGGTGTACTACACCGGCAAATCCGACAAAATGCCGATGAAGGTTTCGTTCAACGAATTTTCACGGGGAGAATCCGAGGTCATCCTTGCCGGTGACATCGAGAATCGCGGAAAGACGGCGCGGTCGTTCGATGTGTATTTCGAGTTCGTCGACAAGACCGGAAAAGTCGTGGCCAGTCAGCAGACAACCGTCGGACCGGTTGCCCCGAAGGGAAAGCAGAAGTTCAGGGTTAAGGTGCAGGCGAAGGACGTTGCAGGATATCGCTACCCTCCAGTTACCTGACCCACCCCCGTAACATGATTCGCGAACGGCACACTTCGGTGTGCCGTTTTCGTTTTCACGCGGAGCGTGGAAGCCTGATCGGATCGCTTTCCACGACGACGCCAATCAACCACATCGCGTCACCGTCATACCAGAAGATCGCCATCTGCTCATAGCGAGCGGCAATTGCCACCGCCCGCCTCTGGTCTACCTCAATCGCGATACTGCACTCACAGTGCTCACGATCAATCGAGCATGCGTCTACTCGAATGAAATGCAGGCCATCCGCCGTAAGCTCGTTTTCGAGGCCGGCTTGACGTGTTTCGTTTTCGCCAGCCGACAGGTCACGCCCACATGGATCGTGCGCCGTAAGTATGGCAAATGTTCCTGAAAACCCTCGCTGTTTGAACTTAGTACGCGCCAGTTCCGGCACCCTTGCCCGAAGGTCTATCTCAAGCGGCGGACTCCCCGCAAAGCTCAAGATGGTTTCGGCGTATCGAGCCCAGTCGGGATCGATCTTTTCGGGGTTCTTCATGGGTTGTCAGAGTACAAGGAATGCGCCACTAAAACCGCATGGTATAGTACTTGACCTTCGGATCGGAATGAACCGAACACAGATATGGCCGGATCTTCCGTATATGGTCAGGCACGGAGAATCTGCAGGTAATGTCGCACGGGATGCCGCGACCGCTTCCGGTCGGCATTTTATCGACATCAACGTGCGGGATGTCGATGTTCCTCTCTCCGAGCTTGGCCAGGAGCAGGCGCGTGCGCTTGGACGCTGGTACGGCTCGCTAAAGAAAGAGGCGCAGCCTGAAATTGTACTCACCTCTCCGTACCTGCGTGCGCGCCACACAGCGGACATCATAATCCAGCAGAGCGGAATCAAACCGGCCGCCGTCGTCGTTGACGAACGCTTTCGAGAAAAGGAATTCGGGATCCTGGACAGGCTAACCCCTGCCGGGGTCGCTGCATCGCACCCTGACCAGGCAGAATTTCGGCAGATCCTCGGAAAGTTCTACTTTCGACCCCCCGGAGGCGAAAGCTGGTGCGATGTAGTTCTCCGCCTTCGAAGCGCGCTGGAAATGATTTCGCGCGAATACTGCGGCTGTAAAGTTCTCATCGTTTGTCACTCCGTTGTCGTTCTGTGCATGCGCTATCTGATCGAACACATGACGGAGAATGAAATTCTTGCGATTGACAAGGCTAATGAAATCGCCAACTGCTCCGTGACTTCGTACCTTTATGATGCTGCGCATGGACCGCGCGGGCAGCTCTCGCTGGACCTTTTCAATTTCGTGGCGCCACTGCAGGATGCAGGCGCGCCGGTGACTTCCAGGCCGGATGCGAAAGTTGGCGCGCGCTAGCTCAAAGAAAGCTGGCCCGTCAATCGAGGTCCGGCCGGTATTGAATCGCCTCAGCGTCTCCGGGGA
>JBKJPM010000069.1:0-3917 GCA_046595175.1 Gemmatimonadaceae bacterium | reverse complement strand
CCATTGCATGAACTTGTGCAGTCCGCCCATTTGGCGAACGAGATCCTCGCCGGGCCTGAGATGCAGATGGTATGCATTGGCGAGGATCATCGAAGCGCCCGACGCTTTGAGATCTTCGGGGTCGAGAGTTTTTACGGACGCGAGAGTTCCGACCGGCATGAAGGTTGGCGTTTCGACCGCCCCGTGCGGCGTAATGAAAACGCCGGCACGAGCGGGGCCGGCGGTGGCGGAGATATCGAAAGTAAAGCTCACACCGCAATCTAAGCTGATTTCCAAAAACGACTTAAAAAAAAGGGGGCTGATCTGTGCCGAAACGTTAGATTTGCCGCGCCCCCCTCCAGCCGCCAACAAATTTGTCCGATACCACACTTCTCCAGCAGCTTGAAAAGGAACTAGGCAGCCAGTACGTCATCGAGCGCGAGCTGGGCGGCGGGGGTATGTCGCGTGTGTTTCTCGCGACCGAGATTTCGCTGCAAAGGAAAGTCGTGATCAAGGTGCTGCCCCCTGATCTGGCAGCAACCGTGAATGTCGAACGGTTCCGGCGCGAGATCCAGCTGTCTGCGCAGCTGCAGCATCCGCTCATCGTGCCGGTGCTTTCTTCCGGAATCATGAACGGGCTGCCCTACTATACGATGCCTTTCATCGAGGGCGAGTCGCTGCGTGCGAAACTGGCCCGTGACCGTGAGCTTCCGCTTGGTGAAGCCGTGCGCATCATGCGGGACGTCGTGAGCGCCCTGTCGTACGCGCATGAAAAGGGCGTAGTGCATCGCGACATCAAGCCGGACAACGTTATGCTGACCCGGCATCATGCAGTTGTAACCGACTTCGGTGTAGCGAAGGCACTTAGTGCTGCGACAAATCCCGGCAGCTCACTGACGTCTATGGGTGTCGCTCTTGGAACTCCTGCGTACATGTCTCCCGAGCAGGCGACTGCAGATCCGAATACCGATCATCGCGCCGACATTTACGCAGTCGGCGCAACTGCATATGAGATGATTACCGGACGTCAGTTATTTAGTGGACGTTCGCCCCAGGCAATGCTTGCGGCGCAAGCCGTCGAACAGCCGGAAGCTATTGAGAAGCATAGACCCAGCGTTTCGCCGGTGCTGTCTACACTGATTATGCGAACGCTGGAAAAACACGCCGCGGACAGACCCCAGACCGCCGACGAACTGCTGCACGTTCTTGACGCACTCGCAACACCGAGCGGCGGAATGACGCCTACGATGTCCCTGCCTGTGGCGGCTGCGTCGAAAGGCAACAACAGGCGCATAGTGATTGGAGGTGCAGTGGGCCTGCTAATTCTTGCTGCAGCAGCCATGGGCGCGCGACGAATAATGAGTCGACCGGCCGCGGCAAATCCCGACAAAGTGATAGTGGCTCCCTTTCAGAACAAGACAGGCGATAAGAAATTCGATCAGCTCGGCACTGTTGCAACCGACTGGATATCGCGCGGAATTGTGGAGACTGGCGTTGTTGATATCGGTCAGTTCACTCCTCAGAAGGATGCGTCCGGACGCGTTGCGGAGAACGCATTTGAAATTCCTATCCTCGTAAAACAAGCGCTCGCGCTTTCTGCTGGCCGCATCGTGTCCGGTTCGTACTACATGCAGAGTGACACCCTACAGTTTCAGGCACAGATCGTGGATGCCAACGATGGAAAACTGATTGGGTCGGTCCCACCGACAAAGGGACCAGTGGGTGATCCGATGCCTGCGATCAACGAGCTTCGAGCCCGGGTGATGGGTGCGCTTGCGCAAATGTCGGGAACGGAACGGTCGGGTCTTTCGAGCGTGGACGCCCCGCCATCCTACGACGCATTCAGGGAATTCACGCGCGGCCAGGAAGCTTTTGAACGAGGCGACTACAGGTCTGCAATAGTGTTCTACGCCAAGGCATCTGCGATCGACACGTCGTATTACGCACCGGTTGTCCGCGCCGCCTACGCACATAACAACATCGGCAACTGCTACGCTACTGATTCAATAGGGGTTACCCTCAACGCAAAACGTGAGCGGCTGTCAGACTACGAAGGATATTATCTGGATCGCGTGCTGGCCTGGTGCCGGGGGGATTGGAACGCGGCGTATGCCGCGGCAAAACAAGTCGCCAGAGTCGCACCCAAGTCGTCTTCGGCTGCTTACATTGCCGCCCGCTCGGCACCGCCGATCAACAGGCTGAATGAGGCTGCGGAAGCTTTCAGAAAACTGGACATCAATAAGCCACACTCCTCTCAGTACTATCCAGACTATTCGCAAGTGTTACACATGCTGCGAGATTACGAAGGGGAACTCGCAGTTGTCAGAGCCGGAAGGAAGCTGTTCCCTGATCGACTGGCGATGCTCGCTGCCGAAGTGAGTGCAATGGCCGCGCTGAATCGAGTTGATGATGTACGTAGAGCCGTTTCCGAAGCAATGACAATGCGGGGCGACGAATTGACCAGACCGGATGCGGTTCTCCTGGCTGCCGCGTCAGAACTTGCCGCGCACGGACACCCGGCAGAAGCGCGGGAAGTTGCAGGGGAGCTCGTATCCTTGCTCAAGCGGCGGGATGCGCAACTGCCTTGGTCCCGCAGATTTTCGATAGTGTCTGATCCGCCTGCAGCGGCACTCGCATCAGCGCTGCTTCTCGCAGGGAGGACCAGCGAAGCGCGCAGCCTTGCCGATAGTCTGCTTCGAACCTGGCCAAAATGCGTGGAGTGCATGTCCATCTCTGGCCAGGCATCAGCAATGCTAGGTGATCGCGTGGAAGCGGAGCAGGCTTCCGCGTCCCTGCTGGCATTGAAAACCCCCTACCTGATTGGAGTTCATACCTTGGCAGCCGCAAAAATTGCTGCGCGGCTTGGCCAGAAAAGTGAAGCTGTTCAATTGTTGCGGGAATCTATTGGACAAGGTACCCAGTACCCCTCATTTAACGACGCGATGGACGCGTTTCTCAGCCTCCGTGGCTATAGTCCATTCGAGCAGCTGCTCAAGTCAAAAGACTGAGTTCAGTCTACAATCGCCATCGCATCGCCGTAGGAATAAAACCGATAGCGTTCGCTGATGGCTTCGGCATAGGCGCGCATCGTCAATTCATAGCCGGCAAACGCGGCTACAAGCATGATCAGTGTTGACTTGGGAAGGTGAAAATTGGTGATCACCCGGTCCACTGCGCGGAACGTGTAGGGCGGGCGAATGAATATCCTGGTTTCGCCAGAGCACGCTCGAATGGTTCCATCAACCTGAGCTACCGATTCCAGGGTTCGAACAGATGTTGTTCCCACGGCCCATACTTTCCCACGTCCACTGACTCGTGCGCTGTTTACAATTGATGCGGTAGCATCCGGAACGTAGTACCACTCTTCATGCATCACGTGGTCGGCGGGGTTATCGGCTTCGATTGGCTTGAATGTTCCCGCACCGACATGAAGTGTCAGCTTGGACAGGTATGCACCACGAGATTGAATCTGCTGCAGAATTTCCGGGGTGAAATGCAAACCGGCCGTTGGGGCCGCAACCGATCCGGGCTGAGTTGCGTACACGGTCTGATAGCGCTCAGCGTCGGCAGAAGAATCACCGCGATCGATGTAGGGCGGCAGTGGAATGTGCCCGTGCTGTTCGATGGCGTCGGTAACCGGCTCGATGGAAGAAAGCTCCACGATGCGAGTGCCACGTTCAGTGATCTCACGAATTTCCACGCTGAAACCGGGCGCAATTTCCACCACGCGTCCCGGCTTGAGTTTTCCTCCGGGACTGACCATCGCCTCCCAGCGATCACTGCCGAGATCCCGAAGCAGAAGAATTTCAGCGGGTGCACCGGACGACCGTGTTCCCAGCAATCTTGCGCGAAAGACTTTCGTCGTGTTGATCACGAGGCAGTCGTTGGGCGCGAACAGTTCCGGTAACTCGGTAAAACGGCGATGCTCGATTTCGCCC
>JBKJPM010000126.1:0-14502 GCA_046595175.1 Gemmatimonadaceae bacterium | reverse complement strand
CAACGCCATATAGGACTTGTTCGACTTGGGAGCAGTCGCGAGATAGATGATCATCTCCGACATGGGAAGAAATCCCTCCGGAGGTCCCAGCATGTGAAAAGCGTCACGCGCCGCCACTGCAAGCTGAAGCGCGTTCGGATCTGCCAGCCCGACATCCTCGGCAGCCATCGCAATTGCACGCCGGAAGATTGTCATCGGATCTTCCCCGCCCTCAATCATCCTCGCCGCCCAATAAAGCGCCGCATTCGGATCGCTTCCGCGCAGCGACTTGTGAAATGCGGACAGCAGGTTGAAATGCGCTTCGCCACTCTTGTCGTGGTGCGCGAACCGCTTCTGCATGGCGCCGCGAATTTCATCCAGGGTGATGTTTCCCTTCTCACCTACATGTCCCGCGGCGGCCTCAAGCACAGTTAGCGCGCGGCGCGCATCGCCATCACTCTGCACCGCGAGAAAATCCAGCGCGTCTGGCTCCATCTTCAGTGCAGCGCCACCCAGTCCGCGATCTGTATCGCTCAAAGCCGTCGTGACAACGCGCCTGATGTCGTCAGGTCTCAGAGAATTCAGGACGAAAACACGCGCCCGCGAAAGTAGCGCGTTGTTAATCTCGAAGGAAGGATTTTCAGTTGTCGCGCCAACGAGCGTGATTGTTCCCGCTTCAACATGCGGAAGAAATGCATCCTGCTGCGCGCGGTTGAACCTGTGTATCTCGTCGACAAACAGAATTGTCTGCCGCCCCATCTCCAGTCGCGACTCTGCTTCCGCGATCACTTCGCGAATCCTCGGCACTCCCTCGGTAACCGCAGAGAAAGGGACGAACTCCCTGTCCGTGTACTCAGCGATCATGCGGCCGAGAGTTGTCTTTCCGGTGCCGGGCGGGCCCCAGAAGATCATGGAGCCGACTTTCCCGCTCTCGATTGCAACGCGAAGCGGCTTTCCGGGCGCGAGGAGATGCTCCTGCCCTACGAACTCTTCGAGCTTGCGGGGTCGCATGCGCGCAGCAAGCGGAAGCGCGTTCGTGCGCCCGCTCCACAGTGATTCGGTCTGGCTGCTCGTTTTTCTAAAGGCTTTCGGCATTGATTCGAAAAAATCCTAGAGGCGGTCGCGGAGGTCGAGAACGCGGCGCTCGATTTCGTCCCGAATCTGCGTGAATGCATCACCCTCAAGTAGACGGGGATCGGGAAGGTCCCAGTCCTCTCGATGAGTCGCCGGAATGAACGGACACTCATCCCCGCATCCCATCGTAACGACGTAGTCGTAACCCTCCTGCGGAACCTCTGCAAGACTCTTGGGGAAGTGAGTCGCAAGATCGTACCCCTTCTCTTCCATGGCCGCGACCGCCTTCGGATTCACTCGACCCGCAGGACGCGAGCCCGCACTGAACGCCGCGATTACACCCGCACCATGAATTCGCGCGAACGCTTCGGCCATCTGGCTGCGATTGGAATTTTCAATGCATACAAAAAGCACCTTCTTCACTACAGCGTAATTCCCACGGCGGTGCGGGCTAAATAGTACAACGCACACCCAACGAAAAAGCTTATTGGAAGACGCCAGCCTGGCGAGCGCTGGAACTCCGGAACGAGATTCGATGCGCCCACATAGAGAGCGACGCCGGCGGCAAGCGCGAGTCCGTATGTCGCAAGTGGCTGCACATACTCAGTGACGACAGCGCCAATGACTGTGGCAACTCCCAACGCCGTTCCCGCCGCAAGCGCTCGGCCGCGCGTCGATCCCGCCGCGAGAAACAAACTCGAGATCGCAAGCCCTTCCGGAAATTTGTGCAGCATGATCGCTACGAAAACAAGAATCCCCAGGGCTGTGCCCGCTTGGAAGCTGCTCGCAATCGCAACGCCGTCAACAAACGTGTGGAGCAGCAGCCCGACAAGAGCGGAGCTGCTCACGATCCTGGTTACGCTGTGCACTTCCTCGCCGAAATGGAAATGCTTTGCGAAGGTGTGTTGGGTGAGATGAACCAGCAGGTATCCCGTCAGGATGATGAGTGCGCCGCTGCGCCCGTGCTGGGCAAGCGCTTCGGGAATCAGGTCGAGCACGGCGACTGAAACCATGAAGCCGGCGGAGAGCGCAATGAGCACTTCCAGCGCCGGCATGCTCCAACGCTGACGCGAAGTAACCGCCGCGGCACCGGCTACGTTTGCTGCTGCTGCGATCAGCGCATACGCGATCGCAGGATGGCTCACGCCGGCTGCAGCGTGAGTCGTTCAGCAGCAGATGCTATCGCGGAAGTCAGCGAGGCGGCTGGAGACCGATCCCATGATTGCGAACCCCAATTCTTGTCAGCGACATCGTAGCGCTGCTCCAGACCCTTTCCCTGCAGCAGGTAAAGCCATTTGTCATTGCGCGAATAAATAAAGAATTCGAGCTGCGGTGACAGCGTGAGCTGATCGTTCGGGGTATAGAGCGTGATCTCCACACCACCGTAAGACGCCAGCGGAACCTTGAGCCTGGCAATAGCGTCGCGGACGTCGGGGAGCGCAATCAATTCGCCCTTCCACACACTCTGCGAGCGATGATCCTCAAGCGCGACGTCGATAGCCGGTGAGAGATGCTCACTCAGCGTGTAAAAAAGATCAACGACTCGCTCAGCATTGGCGGCAACACGTGCCTCAAAATGTCCGTCAACTTCCTCGAAGGTGAAACCATCGAGGCCGGATCGGAATCTTTTCCACACTGTCGTTGCTGGAGTCCTGTTTCTGAAAAGCATTGAGTAAACCCTGTTCGCTTTGACCGGCTGCTCCCCGAAAGTTAGCCGTCCTCGTGGTTTCTTGCGGCATCAAGCAATACATCTTCCTGATTCTGCCCTGGATCCTGAATAACAATCTCGAGCAGCCTTCTAAGGGTCCGGCCAACCTCGGGCCCCTTGATGCCCAGCTTGGCGAGATCAGTACCATCCACGGCAAGGTCGCTTACTTCGACAGGATCGTTAAAGGCAATTCGCAACGCACGACGATAGACCGACTCGATCCTCGCCTTCGCAGGGGCCGATTCCCCCCGCTCCCTCTTCGCCCACCAATATGCGTCCGCGAGCCGGTATATCTGGGCAAATCGCGTGCGACCAGAGACGGCCACCCATTTTCGAATCTGCGGATCGGAGACCTTGGAGTCCAAGAGTAGCGCGCGTTCCATGATCGGCATCAGCTCACGCCAACGAATAAGAACGGACCCAATCCATGCGACTTCTCCGTTGGAAAAGCGGAGATCGCGCAGCGTCCGTTCTACATGATCCGGAGCCAACGAAAAAAGCGCAGCAATACGAAGGATACGTCGCTGTGTACGACGCTTCAGCTGCGGCTCTGCGATTCGCAGGTGGTCCAGAATAGCCATGTCCCGGATATCAGCATCGGCCATCTGTGGAATAAGCGTGGTAAATGCACCGCTCCTTTTCCATAGAGAGAACGCCTTTGCCGGCAGGCGGACCTGATCCATGGTCTTCTCAATTTCCTGCTTCACGCGTTCCGCAGACAGCCGCCCCATCTCCGGCGCGCTCTCGACAATGGATTCCCATGTTTCCGGATCGATTCGGAAATCGAAACGTGACGCGAACCGCATCCCCCTCAGGGCGCGCAGCCGATCCTCGCGCATGCGATCCCGCGCGTTGCCCACCGCACGTATGACTCCGATCGCCAGGTCCTTCTGTCCATCGAACGGGTCGCGGATCTCTTTACGGGACGGGGAATACGCGATCGCGTTGATCGTGAAATCCCGGCGCGCCAGGTCTTCCTCCAGTGAAGCGCCAAACTCGACTTCAGTATGACGTCCATCGGGTCTGACGTCACGGCGGAATGTCGTAACCTCATGCATGATTCCATCATCGTCCAGAACGCCCACAGTCCCGAACTGAATTCCCACAGGGATAGTTCGGCGAAACATGTGACGAACCTGTGCCGGTGTCGCCGCAGTTGCGAGGTCCCAGTCGAGATGCTGGTGTCCGAGGATTGCATCTCGCACCGCTCCACCCACGCACCACGTCTCGAATCCCGCGCCCTCGAGAGTAGCAGCGATTTCTCTTACAGTCTCCGGTGGGTTCAGGCGGTCCAGCATTTTTCCCGGGCCGTAGAGATATTTGGCAGTTGAAGTTTCATCAGTCCGCGAACATCTGCCGAAGCGCTTCGAGACTATAACCGGCACCGAGACCAAGCATGAGATCAATGCGCGCCTGCTGGGGGCGACGCGAGCCCGCGAAGATGGCGCCGAATTCTTCGAGGCGCCGTCCGCCGCCGGGGTATCCGTAGGTATGCCACACGCGACCGCCCTGTGTGCGTGAAGTAATCACAACCGGCTTGCCTTCCTCTATCCAGCGCTGGATCGCCGGCACCATTGCCGGCGGAACGTTGCCACGTCCCATCGCGGCAATGACCACTCCCCGAGCGCTTGCACGCGACGCATCGAGCAGACGCTCGTCACTTCCGGCCGCGACAAAAATGACGTCGATAGGAGTCGCGAGTGATTCCGGTGCGATACCAGCGGGTGCGTTCGGAATTTCCCGATGCAGAATCAACTCTCCTTCGTCGAGAACGCCGAGCGGACCAAGACCGGGGCTTTCAAAGGCGTCGAGGAGATTCGTGTTTGCCTTCGTTGCATCCAGTCCTGCGAAAATCTGTCCGCTGATGACAACAAGTGCGCCGAAGCCACGCACTTCCGGGCTCGCGGCGACGCGCACCGCTTCCAGGAGATTCGCTGGCCCGTCCCAGCCGAGATCGCTCACAGTTCGCATCGCACCGGTAAAGACGATCGGTTTGTCGTCCGAAAGCGAGCGAGCGGCGAGATACGCGGATTCTTCCAGGGTGTCTGTTCCATGGGTCACGACTACGCCAGTGACCTCCGGCCGCTTGAGATGCTCAGCAATTCGGTTCCGGAGTTCCCACATGCGCTCGATTGTCATGTGCGGACCGGGAAACTGTCCCCAGTCCTCGGTTTCGACGCCTGTAACCGCATGGATACCTCGAGTTGCGCGAAGAATTTCGTCCGAAGTGAGTGATGGCTTCGCGCCCCCTCCGTCGGGATCATTGCGCATCCCTATTGTGCCCCCGGTGAAGAGGATAACGATCAACTCGGCGCCACCTTATCCAGCACATATCGCGAAGCCTGGTCAATATCCGCACTGGAACAGGCGGCAGCTTCGAATGCGTAAGTGAACAGCGCATCTGCTGCCAGAAGGTCAAGCGCTGATGTGCGATCCATACATCCTCCTTTGTCGAGCGAATTCAAAATCGATGCACCGGCGTCGGAGAGGGATTTCGGTGTGACGTCAGATTCGGCCACACCGAGCTCCTCAATTTCCGCGAGCATGCGCGCGAGCAAATTTTCGGGAGCGGGAGGTTTCCGCGTTCTCAGCCAATCCGCGAGGGAGAGTATCAAGACGGCGTTACGCGGAGGCCGCGGAGAAGGTCACCTATCGGCCAAGGGAAAGCTGCGATCGCACAGCACCCTCAACCGCCGCCAACGCAGCCGGAATCTTCGCTGCATCCGGAATTCCAGCCTGCGCCATATGCGGCTTACCACCACCCTTCCCCCCAGCGACGGCTGCGATTTCGCGCAGCAGCACATCGGCGCGCAGTCCCCGCTCGCGAAGATCATCGGTGATGACTGCAATCAATGAGTTCTTGCCTTCGTCGAATGATGCAGCCAGTACTGCGACTCCCGACTTGAGTTGTTCACGTAACGAATCGCCAAGAGCCTGAAGGGTCTTCATGTCCGGCGCCTGGACGGTTCTTGCTATTACGCGCACACCGTCAACGTCCCCGGCACCTTCGACAAGCGAACGAACCTGGTTGTCTCCGCCGCCGCGCACTGATTCCTGCAGCCGTTTCTCGAGCGCGCGTTTTTCCTCGACCAGCATCTGAACTCGTTTCCCCACCTGACCAGCAGGGGCGCGCGTCACATCCTGAATCGCATCCAGCTCTGCTTCGCGCTCCTTGATGTACTCAAATGCGCGCGGGCCCGTCGCAGCTTCGATGCGTCGCACACCAGCCGCAACTCCCGTCTCACTCAGGATGCGAAAGATCCCGATTTCCGATGTGTTGCGCACATGCGTACCGCCGCACAGCTCAACGGAAAGTCCGGGAATCGTGACAACGCGCACAACGTCTCCGTACTTCTCGCCGAAGAGCGCCATTGCGCCAGTGCTCACCGCTTCGGAGTAAGGCTTTTCATCTGTCCGAATTGGAACCGCATCCAGTATCCCGGAATTCACGGTGGACTCAACTGTCTCAATTTCCTCGGGCTTCAGCGGACCGTGATGCGTAAAGTCGAAGCGAAGCCTGTCGGGCGCTACCAGCGAACCCGCCTGGTGCACATGTTCGCCCAGCACCGCGCGGAGAGCCGCGTGAAGCAGATGCGTGGCAGTGTGATTGCGCCCCGTATCGAGTCGGGTGCGATGCGGAACACACGCTCGTGCTGGACCGAGCTTCACCTCGCCATCGGCTTTACCGATGACAGCAATGCGACCGTCAACCTTGCGAACTTCGTCCACCGCGAGATTCCAACCGTACCCGCGAATCTCACCAGAATCGGAAACCTGGCCGCCAGATTCAGAGTAAAACGGAGTCTCTCGCAGCATAACCGCAACCCGACCGTCGCCGAGCGGCCGAAGGGCGACAACATCCGAGCCCACGTCCAGGGACTGATAACCGACGAACGAGGTACCGGGAGTTTCACGCGCGGGGACTTCCGACGACTTCCCATTTTCGCTGGCGGCGACGGACCAATTGTCAGCAAGCTCATCGGCACCGACGCCGATCTTGCGCGTCTTTCGCTCCTCCTTGGACTGCGTGCGTTGAGCATCGAGCGCCTGCTCGAAACCGGCGAAGTCCACGGTGTAGCCGCGTTCACGCGCCATCAGCTCGGTGAGGTCGATCGGAAATCCGAACGTGTCGTACAGGCGAAATGCATCTTCGCCCGCGATCGTGCCGCGGAATTCAGTAGACGTCTGCGTTGAGGCGACAGGCGCGAGCTCTTCGAAGCGCTTCATACCGCCATCGATGGTTGCGAGAAATCTTTCTTCTTCTGCGCGCGTCGTCCCGATGATGTGCTGCTTTCGCTGCTCCAGCTCCGGGTAGCTGTCCCCCATTGTCTCGATAACCGTTTCCACAACAAGCGAAAGAGTCGGAGCCGAGCGACCGAGCAGCCACGCGTGGCGCACCGCTCGCCGTAAGATCCGGCGGAGCACGTAACCCCTCCCTTCATTGGACGGGAAAACTCCGTCCGCGAGCAGAAACGCAACCGAGCGCGCGTGGTCGGCGATCACACGGAATGAAGCCGGGTCAACAGTGATGCGCCCGCCATCCTTTACTGCGGCAGAGCGTTCACCTTTACCGGAACCCTTGAAAATGTGTTCATACTTTTCGCCGGATTCGCGGCCTCTATATGGAATCGCGACAATTTTTGACACGCGTTCTATGATCGGCGCAAACAGGTCGATATGGAAATTGTTGGTTACTCCCTGCAGCACGCCGGAGATGCGTTCCAGTCCCATGCCGGTATCAACAGAAGGCTTGGGAAGTGGCTTCAGGTCTCCATTCTCCTGACGGTCGAACTGCATGAACACCAGGTTCCAGAATTCAAGGAAACGACCCGCTTCAGTTCCCTCCACAAATGCTTCAGGGGAAAACTCCTGGCGATCCAGCTCGGTCCACTCACCCGTTGCACCTTCGGGAAACTTCCAATCCTTCGCTATGTGCGCGATATCCACAAATATTTCGGAGCAGGGGCCGCAAGGTCCCGTGTCCGCCATCTGCCAGAAGTTATCGTGCGCGCCCAGTCCGTAAATTCTGGACTCTGGCAGGCCGGCAATTTCTGCCCATAGATCCCGCGCTTCCTGATCGTCCTCGAACACACTGACGCGCAGCAGCTTCGGGTCGAGCTTCAGATCCACGGTCACGAACTCCCAGGCAAAACGAATCGCATCGCGCTTGAAGTAATCGCCGAATGAAAAATTGCCCAGCATTTCGAAGAATGTCTGGTGGCGCGCTGTATGGCCCACCTGCTCCAGATCGTTGTGCTTGCCGCCTGCCCGGACACACTTCTGCGAAGTTGTATACCTTGGACCGAACTCCGGCCGGTCTGATCCAAGAAAAATTCTCTTGAATGGCACCATGCCGGCGTTCACAAAAAGAAGAGTCGGATCGTCCGCCGGGACAAGTGAAGCACTAGCCCGGATGCTGTGTCCGTTCTTCTCAAAAAACTTCAGGAATCGGCTGCGGATTTCGGATGCGTGCATGACCATGTAAATATATGCCCAATGGCAACTTCAAATTCAGAAGGAAATGAGCGAAGCGCGGTCCTGAAATTTGCCCGAAGGGCAGCGCTCATGCTGCCCGTTCTTCTGCTTGCGCCCGTTGTGAATTACACGGTCGACCCTGCGAACCTGTTCGAAAAGCAGGGGGACCAGGAGACCAAGATCGCGGAGGCGCTCCTCTCGGGAAAGAACGTCGTGAACTTCGAGCGGTACGACGACCGGAAGGTCGGCGCGTATCTGCTCTCGCATCGCGCTGACCACCCGAATGTTTTGGTCCTCGGATCCAGCCGGACCCTCAACATGCGCGGCTACATGTTTCCGCAGTCAAAGTTCGTCAACGGAAGCATGCTTGGAAGTACTGTCCGCGAAGTCCTCGCGACGTACGCAGTCGTGCACCGCCGCGGAATCCATCCGGACACAGTGATTGTTGGAATCGATCCATGGATGCTTAACGCAGATGCGTTCGACGGCCGGTGGATCGCGATCAGAAGCGACTTCAACTCTGCGCTCGCCATTCTTGGCGTGACGAGATGGCCATCCCCCAGGATGCCGCAGGAAACCCAGTCGCGGTTGGGAGCCCTGTTTTCGGCCGATTATTTCCAGCAGTCGATCAGGTCGGTTTCAAATCGTTCGGCAAAACCCAACTGGTACGTCTCCGACTCGAGCGAGAACGTTGGCTTCACCCGCCTTCCGGACGGGAGTTATATCACTTCCCAGGCCCACCGCGCCAACGATCAGGCAGCTGTTGACGCATTGGCGGAAAAATATGCGGCGGACGGGATCTACATGCTGAATGCCAACGCGCGCGTAGACAGTACGCTATTGTACGCCATCATGCGTATGCTGCAGACAATCCGGCAGGATGGATCCGTGCCGGTTCTCTACCTGCCTCCGTACAACCCTATTGTCTACAGCAGGATCGCAAATGATCCTACACATCGGATTGTGGCAGAGGCCGAAACCGAACTGCGGGAGATGGCGTCGCGACAGGGTGTGAGGGTAATCGGCTCATATGATCCCGGCGCAATCGGCTTTTCCAATGCTGATTTTTACGACGGCCACCATCTGCGCGAGTCGGCCCTCGAGAAGCTCGTGGCTTCCCTGCATTCCCAACAGCCCGTGGAAGCCCTCAGATAGGGAAAAACAGGTTGGAGAATGACGTCCTCCCCGGTAACTTTCCGGGTTCTCCCCCAACAACTTGTTCGGATCTAAATGTTGCAACGCTGGCTCCGCTCCGCAGTCATAATAGTTCTCGCTACAGGATGCGGCGATGGGCCCACGGCCCCGCCGGCTCCGGTCGCGGCTGTCCGTGTGTCGAGAGACACCGCGACGCTCGTGCCGGCCGCGACTCTGGATCTGTCGGCGCAGGCGCTCGACGCGAAAAGTGCGGTACTCGACCGGACCATCATCTGGTCTTCGTCCAACGCCGCCGTTGCAACCGTTGCCAGCGGGCATGTAATGGCTGTAGCGCCAGGCAATGCGTCCATCATGGCATCGGCCGGTGGCGTAACCGGCCAAACTGATCTCGTGGTAAAGCAGGGCGCGCTGATCGGTCCGAGCGGTGGGACGATTAGCCTCGCGAACGGAAAGGTGGTAATCGTCTTTCCGGTTGGAGCAGTCGCGTCGACCATCCAGCTTACCGTTGATTCCCTAACCTCTCCGCTTGCATCACCGCGTCTCGTAAAGGGCACGGCGTATTCGGTGGAGAGCGCGGGTTCGCCGACACTCGTTCCGTTTACCCTCACGCTCGGCTATGACGCCCCGAACCTGAAGACAGGCGGTGCCGAGTCGCGATTGAAAATTTACCAGGCAACTGCCGGCAAGTGGGAGCGCATCACGAACAGCACCGTGAACACGCTGGCCCATACAGTATCTGCGCTGGTTCCGGGCTTGGGAGTGTATGCGATTCTCGAGGAGGCAACGTTCACAGTCGCGGTCAGTGCAGGCGACAAGCAGGTGGCCACCGTGGGAACCGCAGTCGCAGTCACGCCCGCCGTCAGGGTCGTTGATTCGGAAGGCTTCGGAGTCCCTGGAAAAATCGTGCAGTTCGCCGTCACCACCGGGAATGGAAGCGCCGCTGGACTAACTGCTACAACCGACAATTCCGGCCTTGCGTCCGTAGGAAGCTGGACGCTCAGCTCGGTGGCGGGAGCGAACTCACTGACCGCAACCGCGTCGGGCGCGCCAGGCCCGCCGATAGTATTTACGGCTACTGGCGTCGCCGGCCCCCCACTCCGTCTTCAATTCGTCACAGCCCCCGCGACGACTGCTGCGAATCGCGTTTCATTCAGTACCTCAGTCGTGAGGCTGATTGACGGATTCGGAAATCCTGCGCAAGTCGCAAACATTCCAATCACCGCCACGCTCACAAGCGGTACCGGAACTCTCGGTGGAACCCGCGTCCAGCAGACGAATGCAGCCGGTGAGGCGACATTCTCCGACCTGATTTTTACTGGTCCCATTGGAACGAAGACAGTCAACCTGGCATCGGGTGATCTCGGCGCAATCAATGCATCGATTTCAATCACAGCAGGAGTTCCGACATCCATCGTCGCTATCTCAGGCGAGAATCAGTCTGCGGTTGCAGGAAAAAGCGTTACTACTCCTCCATCGGTCAAGATTGCCGACTTGGACGGAAACCCGGTGAGTGGCACCGCCGTCGTCTTCGCAACAACAGCGGGAGGCGGCTCCATTACCGGCGCGAGCACAAACACGGACGCATCCGGATTTGCCCGGGTTGGATCGTGGACGCTGGGCGGGATTGCAGGCGAGAACCGACTTTCCGTGAGCGCTGCCGGACTCTCGATCCCGCCTGCGATTTTCATCGCAACCGGTAATCCAGGAACAGCCGGACAACTCACCCTCCAGGCTGCCCCAACTTCTGCGGCGAAAAACCGGAAGGTATTCCCATCCCCGACCGTCATTCAGCTTCAGGATTCGCTGGGAAACAACACTGCGACGGCGGGACTGCGAGTGGCTGCATCACTCGTTGCAGGCGGCGGTGAGCTGCTTGGGGATACTGCGGTACTTACCGACGCGGGCGGCAAGGCAACGTTCACGAATCTTTCGATCGCCGGCACTACCGGCCAGAGAACTATTCGTTTCAGCGCGCCTGGGCTCCCGGCAACGAGCGTGAATGTCGTGCTCGGTGCGGGCACCGCTACTTCAATCAGCATCAACTCCGGAGACCAGCAAACCGCCATCGCGGGCTCGCCGGTTTTTACTGCACCATCGGTAATCGTCCGTGACGCCGATGCGAACGCCGTGGTTGGAGCGGTCGTAAATTTTGTTCCGGCTTCTGCGTCGGGACAGGTTACGGGAGGTGCAGTCGTCACCGACAGCAGCGGAATTGCGCGCGTGGGAAGCTGGATCCTTAGTGCCACGGCAGGAACCAACACTCTCCAGGTATCGTCACCCGACTTGCCGTCCACCACCGTCACATTCATTGCGACGGGAACAGCCGGACGCGCCGCGACTATCGCAGTCATCCGCGGCGATGGGCAGACAGCGATCGCAGGCCGCGGCGTTCAGAATGAAATTCGACTCCGCATTCTCGACGCGTTCGGAAATGGCTCACCCAACGAAGTCGTGAATTTTGTCGCTAGCTCTGGCGGGACATTGCGGGCTTTCAATACGACAACACTTTCAACTGGCGACGTGATTCTGCCCGGATGGACGCTTGGCTCTTCGACCGGCAACCAGACGGTGACTGCTACAGTAAATGGCCTGCCTGGTAAGTTTTCAGTCGTTACTGCCACTGCAGTACAAGTGCGTATTGTTACGTTCGGCGACTCAAACACAGACTACGGTTTCGCAGGGCACAACCCTGATATCCAAGCTGCATCCTACATTTCAGCGAGCACGTTTCGATTGAGCCCGAGTGCACCAAACAGTCCCTATCAGCTTTCCGGAAAGATCGAGCAGCTCTGGGCGTCGCAGTATTCGCCGGCAGTCACCGCGGTGAACCATGGCGTGACTTCAACGACAACCGGAGACCCGCGCTCGACAGCCGGTGCTCCCGGAGCGCGGACCGTCATCAACTTCGTGACTCGTTTCGACGGTGAAGTTCTCGGCTGGACTTATGGGGGTGTCCCGTTCAACGGGGGCGAACCCAGCAATGAGAACTTCTCCGGACCAATCACACGATCGAAATCTTACACACCAACGGCAAACGATTTTGTTTATGTGTCCATGGGAACCAATGACCCGTACTATCGGATCACGCAGACTCAAACACTCGAGAACGTCCGCTGGATGATCGACCGGTGGGTGCGCGAAAATTATCTCGCGAACCATTTCATTGTCACAACTCTTGCCCCGGTTGAACCGGCGAACAGCGCATTCGTTCCGGATCTCAATCGCAACATCCGCGCTATTGCCGCGGAGAAGGGCATGCAGCTTATAGACATCGCTGCGTACACTTCAAATGACGATGGGCTCACCTGGAAGGATGCAGCGCTGCATGTAGGTGACTCCAAGCACTACGCCGAGAGTGTGCGGACGTGGATCGCCGGTCAGGTTGTCGAAAAAATGGCGGCCGTTACGAGGCCGCCGAACTAAAGCTCCGTTCTTCGGAAAGTTTTTGTTACGCAGTTCACCCGGCTATGACGAGGGATACAACCCGTTTTACGTCATCGAGGTCATAGCCGCGCCGGCAGAGAAACCCAAACAACTTCTGCCGCACCTTCACCGGGTCTTCATCCTTGAGGGTCGCCAGCTTTCGACGTGCAACGCGCTCAAGAGCGACACCTACATCGATCTGCTCGTCCGCAACAATCGCTGCAATCGCATCGTCCGCAGTCTCCGCAGCGATCCCCTTCTGCATCAGGAACTGCCGTATTCGCCGAGGTGACGCGCTCGTTGCTGTGAGGCGCGCGCGCGCGAAGTTGAGCGCGAACTTCCGGTCGTCCAGCAGCCCCGTTTCAGTCAGCCTCTGCAGCACGGCATCCGTATCGGAAGCGGTGAAATCCTTGCGATGAAGCTTCTGCCGCAGGTTGCGCATCGTGTACGACCGCTGGGCGAGCAGGCGCAGCGCATACGCACGCGCATCATCGCTCATCTCGACCTGCCCGGGTTGCGGACACAAAAAAGCAGGGCTCGGCGACGGCTTTCCGGGACCGCCCCCTCACCCTGCCTGGCGACAACGACGGGATTACTCCTCGACGACTGCCGTCTCCGGCTCGACATCCATGGGTCGGATGCCAAGCACGACTTTGACTTTCTCTTCAATTTCCGAAAGCAGCGCCGGATTGTCCTTGAGGAACATTTTCGCGTTCTCACGTCCCTGCCCAATGCGCTGTCCGTTGTAGCTGTACCAGGCACCGGACTTGTCGATGATGTTCGACTCGGCCGCGATGTCGAGCACCAGCGAAGCGTGGCTGATGCCTTCCGAATACATGATGTCGAACTCGGCCTGCTTGAACGGCGGCGCCACCTTGTTCTTCACAACCTTGACGCGGACGTGCGATCCAATGACTTCTTCCTTCTCCTTCACGGGACCGATGCGGCGAATGTCGAGGCGAACCGACGCATAGAACTTGAGAGCTTTTCCACCGGTGGTTGTCTCGGGGTTGCCGAACATCACTCCGATCTTTTCACGCAGCTGGTTGATGAAGATCACGGAGGTCTTGGAGCGCGCGATTGCCCCGGTCAGCTTCCGAAGTGCCTGACTCATGAGGCGGGCCTGAAGACCCATGTGCGAGTCTCCCATGTCGCCTTCGATTTCTGCCTTTGGTACCAGCGCGGCAACGGAGTCGATAACGACAATGTCAACTGCACCTGAGCGAACGAGAATTTCGCAGATCTCCATGGCCTGCTCACCCGTGTCTGGCTGCGAGACAAGAAGACTCTCGACATCCACCCCGAGCTTCGCGGCGTAGTCTGTATCGAGAGCATGCTCGGCATCGATATAGGCAGCAACACCGCCGGCCTTCTGTGCGTTGGCGACCACATGCAGACAGAGAGTCGTCTTGCCACTGGATTCGGGACCGTAAATCTCGGTGACCCGACCGCGCGGGATTCCGCCCACTCCGATCGCCGCATCCAGATTGATGGCGCCAGTCGAGATGGATTCAACCCGCACCCGCTGATCTGCGCCCATCTTCATGATGGAGCCTTTGCCGCAGGTCTTTTCTATCTGGGCGATTGCGAGATTCAGAGCCTTTTTCTTCTCTTCGCCCATCCCATTCACAGCCATTTCATCCGTCCTTGTGGTGAAGCGTTTCCGGAGCCTCCCGTAGGCTCCAATT
>JBKJPM010000014.1:0-3058 GCA_046595175.1 Gemmatimonadaceae bacterium | reverse complement strand
GGGGGTCTGCCCGCTCTCACACGATCGCAGGAAGGCGCTGAGGATGTGGTCGAGGATGGCGCCAGGGCGATGGACGCAAACGCAATTACTTCAAAGGATTTTGTGATCGGAATCGCCCTGGCGCCATCCTCGACCACATCCTCAGCGCCTTCCTGCGATCGTGTGAGAGCGGGCAGACCCCCGGCAATGATTCCCTGAACCATTTCAGGGGGGACCCCAAAAGTTGGAGGACACTCACTCGCGTCCAGAACGCCGAGCCGTCCCGACGTGCCCGCACCCACATAGAAAAGCCGCCCACCCTGGCGGAAGGTCTGCTCGGCGATCTCGACCGCCTTCGCGATCTGCTCGATTTGCGTGGCAACGGCGTCAGGAACACCGCGGTCTTCGGCGTTTATGAGATCTACAATCTCACGAGCTGATGCGAGATCGATTGATGCGGTACGCGGGTTGCGGCGCTCAGTCTCGCGCGGGTCTCTCATTCGGGATTCGTTGCTGTAAGATGTGCCACTGTCGTAACTTATGAGGCGCTTTCAGATCGCCGCAAGCCAATGGAGCCAATTGTGAAACGAATTGCTGTAGTTGCCGCCCTCCTTCTCGCATCCGTCCCTCTCGACGCGCAGATATTCGACAATCGTCGCAACAAAGAGCCAAGCATCTGGGTGTCTGCGGGAATCGCGGCCTTTTCGGCTGACGGTATCAATGATGGAAGTACCGGCTCGAAGTGGGATTTTTCAGGGACAAACGCCCAGTATCGTGCGTCCATCGAGAAGCCGATCCAGAACCAGACTTCGGTCGGCATCACGATGGGTTACATCGACATGCCGTTCACCTATTTAGGAAACGGTCTTGGCGGAGCGAACAGCTGTTCGAAGTGCGACGCCCACATGAAGGTGTATTCCGCAGGGCTTTCACTTCATGTAGGAGGCGGGCTCGGATTTCATCAGGTGCTCGAAGCCTCGGCTGGTGTAAATCACTATCGCGACTTCAAACGGGATGCGGACGGTGTGGCACTGGCCCCTCTCGATGGCAATACCGACCCTGCATTCGCATTCGGGTATGGATTTGGATTCAACTTCAGCAAGTCGCAGGAAGTTTACGCGATCCAGGATTACGGTCTCGCGCTGCACGAGCGAAACGGCTTGCAGAACAGCCAGAGCAACACACTCACCATACGTACAACGCGAATCGGATACCGAATGGGCTTTGGCGCGCGTGGGCCGCTGCGCTAGATGAAAAAAATCGCGTGGTGCGCTGCGATTGCCACGGCAGCATTTCCATCTGCATGCGGTCACCTTCCGTTTCTCAACAGGGGGAATGCGACCGGCGCTGAAGTACCGTCGAGGGTCGGAGCAACTTTTCCGCAGACGTGGCGCTTTGCTCCGGGACGGTCTGCGACATTCGCGCAGAACGGAATGATCGCGTCGAACAACACTCCGGCCAGCGAGGCGGGCGCTGAAATTCTTCGTGCTGGCGGCAATGCAGTGGACGCTGCAGTAGCAACTTCCTTCGCACTTGCGGTTTCGTTTCCCGAAGCAGGCAACCTCGGCGGCGGGGGCTTCATGGTGATTCGCATGGCTGACGGGCGCACGGCGGCCATCGATTATCGCGAAACAGCTCCAGCTGCGGCCTCCCGCAACATGTTTCTCGATGCTGCAGGTAATGCGACCGACGCAAGTCTCGTGGGGCGGCAGGCCTCGGGCGTTCCGGGTGCCGTAGCGGGATTGAGCGAGGCGCTTCGACGTTACGGAACCATGTCGCTTGCGCAGGTACTCGCGCCGGCAATTCGCATGGCGGAAAATGGTGTTGTTATAGACAGCGTTTACCGCGCGCTGCTTCTCAGTTACAAAGGTCGTATTGGACAGTACGCAGGTGCATCCGTGTTTTACCCCAACGGCGATGCACCGCCAGCCGGCTCGCTGCTAAAGCTGCCGGAGCTCGCCACCACGCTCCGCCTGATTGCACGGGCTGGACCGCGCGCATTTTATCAAGGTGCGATTGCAGGCCAGATAGTCGCCGAAATGTCGCGTGACTGTGACGCTCCGCGCGGTGGGGAGATCATTCCCGGCTCACGGCGGTGCGGGATTATCACGAAACGGGACCTGGCCGCATATCAGGCGAAGTGGCGCCAGCCCATCCGGACTACCTACCGCGGATATGCGTTGCTCACAATGCCGCCGACTTCTTCGGGCGGCATCACAGTCTCGGAAACGATGAACATTCTTGAGGGCTTTGATTCGATTCCCGAGTTTGGGTCCGTGAGATCCACGCACATTTTTCGAGAGGCGCTGCAGCGCTCGTTCATCGATAGAAATACACGGCTTGCCGACCCGGACTTCGTCCAGATTCCGCTCGTCCGCCTGACAAGCAAGACATACGCTGCAGGTCTTCGCAAGACAATCGACTCTGTGCGTGCGCGGCCTTCCCCAACCGTGGCTGCGACAATGCGGGAAGGAATGGAAACAACTCCGCATTCGGCCGTGGATAAATGGGGCAATGCCGTTTCAGTCACAACCACGCTGAACAGCCTGTTCGGGAATGGTGTTTACGTGCGCGGCGCCGGGTTCTTCATGAACAACACAATGGATGATTTTGCCGCCAAGCCTGGGTCACCGAATCAGTTCGGATTGGTGCAGGGCGAGCAAAATGCTGTGGGGGCGAACAAGCGGATGCTCAGCGCAATGGCGCCAACAATCGTGTTGGATCCGCGCGGCGAGCTTTTTCTTGTCGTAGGCGGAAGAGGCGGACCCAGAATCATCACTAGCGTCGCACAGGTCATCCTCAACGTCGTCGATCACCGAATGAGCCTGGCGGATGCCATGTCGGCGCCACGTGTACACCATCAGTGGCTTCCCGACTCCACGTACTACGAAACTGGCGGCCTGTCTCCCGAAGTTGTAGCCGCGCTGAATGCGACGGGCCACAACATGGTGACTACTTCCAGTGTAGGAATCACGGCGGCGATAATGCGCGTGAAGGGAGGGTGGCAAGGATTCGACGACCCGCGCTCTCACGGAGCGCCCGCCGGATATTAAAAAAAAGCCCGGGAGATTTCCCGGGC
>JBKJPM010000298.1:0-4432 GCA_046595175.1 Gemmatimonadaceae bacterium | reverse complement strand
GCCGAGCGGAGTGCATCGGTGCGCATGCGATACTCATCGTCACTTGCAACGCGGACAACATTGGCTTCGCCAACACCTAGCGCTATGGCCGCCTTCTCTGCGGAGCTGTGAGCCTGGTCCGAAGCGTAAACACGAAGAGCCCGGATCTTCCGTTCTCCCGGAAGGCCGCTTTGTCTCGTGCCCGGACATGTGCGCTCTCGCGCACCGGCGAGTGCATGCATCACCGCAACCGATGCAGTGTCATACACGATTCCCATGTGTTGTGGCGGCAGGTTGCAGAGAGATCGGATCCACTCGAGAACTACGGTCTCCATTTCAGTTGCCGCGGGAGAACTCTTCCAGGTCATGGCGCTGACGTTCAGAGCGGCTGCCGCTATTTCACCGATAAGAGCTGGTGTGTTGCTCGTGCTTCCGAAATAACCGAGAAAGGATGGGTGACCCCAATGCAGAATTCCCGGCATGACGACGCCATCCAGGTCACTGATTATCGTGTTGAGCGAGACGGGTTTGTCCCAATCCACTGAACTGAGTGCCTTTGCAATTTCGCCCGGAACGACGGGGCTGGAAACATCCCGTTCTCCGAAGCCCGTCCGGTAGTCCGCCGCCCAATCAGCCATCCGTCGCAGCTCCGCTCGTACCGTAGCCGCGTCGAAGTCACCGGTGGGGCTCGCAATTTTGTCGGTCACTAATGCACTCTCACCTGTCATACGAAGGCACGTCAGTTGCCCTAAACATCAACATGGATCAGCGGCAGCCTCGCATAACATACGTTCTCCCGCTCCGTTCGTCCGTACCGCAGGTCGATCCGGACTTCTGTGACTACCTCCGGACGATATCGTCGCTAACCGAGACAATCGTAGTGGACGGGTCCTGTCAGGCCGTGTTTAACGCCCACCATCTGGCATGGGGAAACCACCTGGTCCACGTACCGCCTGACAAGAACCTCGCCACGCCCATGGGGAAAGTTGGCGGCGCACTTACGGGGGTGCGGCTTGCATCGTTCAATGGCGTCATCATCGCCGACGACGACATCCGGTATGATGAAGAATCTCTGGATGAGGTTGAAGCAGCCCTCGAGCACGCCGAAGTTGTCCGACCTCAGAATTTCTTTTCTCCACTGCCCTGGCATGCTCTCTGGGACTCCGGGCGAATCCTGTTAAACAGGATCAGTGGCGGCGACTGGCCCGGTACGCTCGGTGTCTCGCGAGACCATTTATTGGCAGCTGGCGGTTACGACGGAACGGCGATGTTCGAAAATCTTGAACTTGTCCGGACGGTCATTGCAGCAGGTGGCCGAGAAGCACTGCTGCTGAACACATTGGTTACACGGCGTCCGTCCAGTACCAGGCACTTTTTCTCGCAGCGAGTTCGTCAGGCGTACGATGAATTCGCGCGGCCAGTGCGTTTGGGATTCCAGCTTTCCATCCTCCCCATCGCGATTGGGGCAATCATGTCCGGCCGATGGCACGTGATCGTCGTTGCCGCCATCGCCGCAGTTGCGTTCGCAGAAGTCGGGCGGCGGCGCGGCGGTGCCACGCGTGTATTCCCCATTGCAGCTTCATTAGCTGCTCCAATCTGGATTGCAGAACGCGCTGTATGTGCATGGATCGCAGTCGGCTCACGCGTCTTCTATGGAGGGATTCGCTACCGGGGCACAGTTCTCAAAAAGGCGGCAACTCCGCTTCGGGTGTTACGCAAACGATTCTTACTTCAGGCGGCTGGCGTCAGTCCGTAGGTCCAAGGACCTCGATATCGATCGGCTTGAAGGTTCCGTTGTTAGAAAGTTCCGCGGAACATGCAGTGACGCCAACAACCATGTTCATTTCTGCCCGCAACAGTATTTGATCGCCGCTCTTTGAGCGCGGCGGCAGGATTGCAAGTTCGCCGGAAGCAGCGATACCAACATTCATGAACAGGTTGAGTGTAGTGGGAATGACATCGGGTGCGATCCCGAACCTCTCAAGATTTCGCGACAGATTCTCAAAGCAGCTCGGATGATGTCCTTCGTGGTTGTAAATAATCCTGAATGTCTCCGGACTGCATGGAGTGAGGAGAAAGTCGTGTCGTCCGACGGTATCCTCAATAATGGTCCACATTGCCCGGCTTCTGTTTGAATACAACGTGTGTCCGGTTGTGATGTAGATCGTGTTGGCGTAGTCGATGGTTCGTCCCGATGATAGCCACTCCCCGGTTCCCGGCATTCCGAAAGAAATCATGTCGGCAACCTGCTCGCCAAGCGGATCGATGATTCGCAAAAACTGGCCTGCTGAAATCTCGAACGCAATTCCCGTTTGCGGCGGTATGTGATTTCTGCTGAGAACCCGCATCAGCCTTGTTTGTGAAATGGACATTTCCATTCGGCAGGGTGGTCCAGCCCTGAGTACTGCCGTGCCTCCGATGCCTCACCGAAATCCGCCAGATTGGGATTGAGATTTCCCTGCAGCGCGATCTCCCTCGCACGAATGACTGCTTTGAAGCGCTCGTACTTTCCTTCATTGCGCAGCCTGTCGAAAACCGCGTGCGGATTGAAGACCAGCGTTGGCCAGCTAAAACGCCGAGCCAATCGGGAGCTGGCCGGGCATAGCCCAACTACGAAGTATGGCACTCCCTGGAAGCGGAAAGAAAAGTTGGGATCTTCAGGATTGTCGCTAATCGTCTGGTCTATTGATAAATCCGCGTCGATATCCTGCAGTTGTTGCAGTTGCTGCCACAAGAGCGCATCGAAATCATTTTCGCTGATTTCGGGAGTTCCGGGGAAGACAGCAATCAGCGAACTGAATCGAGCTTCCTCGCTCTCCGGAGGCTTCCCGAACTGCTCCAGCTCGCGCGCCAGATCACCTGCCTCTGTCGCATCGCCGAGCGCTCCGAAAACCTTGACCACTCCGGCGCTCTGCGCTACGGTCGCCCGCGCTCCCAGGCATGAAAAGTCCTCGCGCATCACAAAGTCGTGAAACGCGGTTTCCACGTCGCTGGTGTTTGGAACAGTAAGGTTTATCACAGGAACATATTGCGCACCCATCCAAGCCCGAACCGCCGTTCTACCCACCCGGGATTGAACTGGAGCTGGAGTGAGCGCTGTTCCGGACGCACGCCGCAGTCCCGCAACTGTGATGAAGGTTTGCCGCTCGTGCTGTACGGCAAAATGAACGCACCTTCCGGGGGCATGGAGCCCGAGTTCAGTATTTGAATATTGTGGGACGCGACTGAACGCCAGAGTCGCAGCCAGCCGTTTCTCGGGTTTGCGTGCGTTGGGTTGTAGTGGGACCCGAGATGCTCCGTCCACAAGCGCTCTCTCAGTGAGCGCGCAATCTCGAGATCGCCGTCAGCCTCGAACCCATCGATACTCACAGCCACATCAAAATTGCGGACGTTCCTGAACACTCGGCGTCCAAGCACGCCCGCGAAATCAGCTCCATATGAATGCAGCGAGACTCCGTCGAGATTCGCGCTGCCGCACATCACCCATTTGTCGTCGAGCACCACAACCTTGCTATGTACGAACACCTGGTTGAGCTCACGGCGAGAATGATCCTGGAGTCCGGACCATAGCGCGAAAAGTCCAACGCGCGGGTGCTCCAGCATTCCAAATTCCCGTAGAGCTGCGACCTGCCATTGCGCGTAGGCCGTGACGTCTGGATTCTGATTTGAAACAACAATGATTTCCAGCCCCCGGTTCAGCTCCAGCGCGCGATGCAATTCCGCGAACACTCGTCTCGATGAAAGATATTGCTGCTCCAGATAGATCAGCGATCTCGCCCGTCTGAGTGCGCCTTTCAGAGTTCGGAGTATCGCGGTCGAGCCGCTTCCGAACGACGTGATTCCCTCGGGAACGGTCGTGACGATCCGCGCGGCGATAGAGGAAGACTGCTGGCGACCGGTCCCTGCAGGTCTGGCAGGATTGCCACTCGAGTCTCCAACACCTGCGGCCCATAACTGTTCAAAGAATTTCTCGATAGCTCCTACGGAGTTGCCGGAGAGCTGTACCGAAACATCGTGCAGCGGACGGCCACCCAACTCTCTAGCCGGACGGGTCGAGTCTGTGGGGCGGTGTGCGCTCGAGTCCCAATAGCCATTGACGAAGGGCGAGCCGACAAGGAACGCGATCTCCGAATCCACGATTACAATTTTCGCGTGCAGCAACTGCGGGAAAAAACCAAGTCCGCGCAATTGCAGCCGCTCACGATTAATCGACTGACCGGACAGGATTTGCCTGAGCGGCTTTAGTGTGTCGAGAAGGAGCGTGGTGTTGAGAAGAATTCTGACACTGACATCGCGATCCTGAGCTGCATCCAGCAGAAGCTGCATAAATGGTGCGGCATTCTCACTCTCGTCGTTGAATGAAGAAGGCCCCTTGAAATCAGAATCGAGCGCCAACTGCGAGATTGCGATCGTGTGCCCGGCATCTTTGATTGCTGCCGCGATTGCGCCATAC
>JBKJPM010000093.1:0-3130 GCA_046595175.1 Gemmatimonadaceae bacterium | reverse complement strand
CCGGCCGCATCAGTTGTCAGGATTATATCGGGTGCGGTCTGCAGAATCACGCGATAGCGTTCCTGTGCACGGCGCATGATGCGCACAAAAAGATCCTGAACGTACGTGCCTGCAAGAAGTGAAACGCTCCCGAGAAGAGCAGCCGCGAGAGCAAGCCTTGGGTTTCCATGAATCGGCTGTACTCCGAGGAATGGCCATATGGTTGTAAGTCCCGCCGCCTGCGCGTACAGCATCGCAATGAAAGCAAACATTGCGTATGCGGCGACCACCTGGGCTCGGCGACGCGGCAGAGATGCAAATGCGGCCATGGCAATCATCGCATGGAGCGTTGCCCCCATCCACCATCCGCCGCCAACGAACGAATACATCGCGGTGAGAAAAGTGAGATCGACAATGAACGCAAAGGTCTGTAGGCTATCGATCCCGCGGGTTGTCGCATGACCGCGGCGAAGAATGAGATGATAAACAACCGCGAAGGCAATCCATACTCCGAAGAGGCCAAACGCGCGGAGTGGGACCGAATAGGCGAAAACACGTACCAGACCCGTCGCAGCCGTGAAGGCGACCAGGATCGCGAGCCGCCTGAGGTTGGTCGTGACGGTTCGGGAGAGCGCGAGAGCTAGATGTCCATTATTCATATGTATTCGGCTCCCAATACTAATGTTGGCCGGGCTAATGGTCGAGTTTTTCCATCAGTCCGGGTATCTTGCAGCCTACCACCTTTGACCCCGTCTTCAGGCACATGACTGCCCCACTGACCGCCCTTTCAGAAGAAGAATTGGTGTTTCGCGAGGCCATTGCAGGCTTCGCTGAGGAGGAGGTTCGGCCTCGCGTGACCGAGATGGAGCGGGCCGGCAGGATCGACCCGACGCTCCTTCCGAAGTATTTCGAGCTGGGACTGATGGGGATCGAGGTGCCGGAGGAGTTCGGCGGGGCCGGCGGATCCCTCTTCATGGTGACACTGGCCGTAGAGGAAATCAGCAAGATCGACGCGGCCGCAGCGATTGTGTGCGACGTGCAGAACACACTTGTCAACTATCCCATAAACAGGTACGGAACCGCGGCCCAAAAGTCCAGGTACCTGCCGCAACTGACGGCGGAGAAAGTCGGCGCGTACGCGCTTTCCGAATCTGGTTCCGGGTCCGACGCTTTCGGGCTTGCCGCGCGGGCCGAGAAAAAGGGAGACCGCTGGATTCTCAACGGCCAGAAACTGTGGATAACGAATGGCGCGGAAGCCGGAATATTCGTCGTTTTCGCTAACATCAATCCCGAAGCCGGCTACAAGGGAATCACGGCTTTCATCGTGGAGCGCGACTTCAAGGGATTCAGTGTCGGGAAGAAGGAAGATAAGCTGGGAATTCGCGCATCGAGCACCGTGGAGGTGATTCTCGATGACTGCGAAGTTCCGGAGGAAAATGTGCTCGGTCCCGTGGGACAGGGGTACAAGATTGCGATCGAGACGTTGAACGAAGGCCGCATCGGCATCGGTGCCCAGATGATCGGAGTTGCGCAGGGCGCGCTTAACGCGACGCGTGACTACCTCGCCGAACGAAAGCAGTTTGGAAAATCACTGTCCCAGTTCCAGGGAGTTCAGTTCCAGTTCGCGCAGGCGGCAACTGAAGTCGAAGCAGCCCGTCTCATGGTTTACAACGCCGCGCGCCTCAAGGACGCTGGCAACGACATCGCGCTTCAGGGCGCGATGGCCAAGCTCTACTCATCGCAGGTATGCGAGCGCGTTACCTCACTGTGTATCGAGTTGTTTGGCGGGTACGGATATACCAAAGATTATCCGGTCGAGAAGTTCTACAGAGATGCCAAGATTGGAGCGATCTACGAAGGAACCTCGAATATGCAGCTCCAGACAATCGCAAAGGCACTCCTCAAATAACGGGAAAGCACTCATGAAGATCCCAACTCTACTACTTGGTTTCGCACTTGCAACCACCGCGAAAGCACAAATTCCGCAGTCGGAGTTTGCGGCCCACCGCACCATGCTCGCTGCGTCGATCGGGAACGGGACGCTCGTCGCGTTCGGAAGCGAAGAGCCGGAACAGGACTACCTGATCTTCAATCAGAATTCACGGTTCTACTACGTCACGGGTTTGCAGGAGCCGGGTGCAGCCCTTGTCATGCGGAAAACGGACTCGGGAGTCGTCACTACCCTCTTTGTCGAGCCGCGCGATCCCGCACGGGAAGTCTGGACCGGCACTCGTCTCGGTCCCGCCGGTGCAACGCGCGTGAAGGGCATTCCGGCCCGGGATGCTTCACAGCTGAAGCCATTTCTGGATTCCCTGCTCGCCGTTGACACAGTTCTGTATGTCGTAGGCAGTTACGGTGCGAGCCAGTCGGTACTGAGTCCTGTGGATCAGTTCGTTGCAGCCCTGAAGTCCGGCCATTCGAGAGTCGCGGTAGTAAACGCGAATTCGAGAGTTGACGAGATCCGCCGCATCAAGTCGGAAACCGAGCTCGACTTCATTCGTAAGGCCGTAAGCATCACCGTTATTGCCCAGCGCGAAGCGATGCGCCTCGCCGAACCGGGTTTGAACGAGTTTGAAGTCCAGGCGCTGATCGAGTACACGTTCCGCCGGAATGGGGCAGACAGACCGTCGTTCTCAACGATTGTCGGGTCGGGCCCCAACTCGACCACGCTGCACTACAACGTCGATGACCGGTTCATGAATTCAGGCGAGCTGGCAGTCATGGATATCGGCGCCTCATATCGAGGTTACGCGGCCGATGTGACGCGCACGATTCCGGTTAATGGAAAGTTCACGCCGAACCAGCGCGAAGTTTACCAAATCGTCCGTGCCGCACAGGCTTCCGCTGAGCGCCAGGCCAAGCCAGGCGCGCTCGGCCGCGACATGACGGATTCCGCGAATGTGAATCTCGCGGCCGGCCTGGCTCGGCTGGGATTGATCGAAAGTCCAACTGCAACATATGACTGCGATGCAGCGGCGAGCCGACAGTGCTCGCAGCTGTCACTGTATTACATGCACGGCCTTGGACACGGAATTGGACTGGACGTGCATGATCCCGGTGCGTCACCGAGCCGCGGCGCAACCGTCCGGCTTACCCAAGGCAGCGCGTTCACGATCGAGCCGGGGATTTATGTGCGCGAAAATCTGATTGA
>JBKJPM010000078.1:0-15781 GCA_046595175.1 Gemmatimonadaceae bacterium | reverse complement strand
GTGTTTTCGTTCGCGAACACCGCGGTAAAGCCGCGAGGCGCGACCTGCTCCGAGAATCGACGCGGCAAAATCGAGTGCGGGTGTGTCCGCGTGAAACGCATCGGGAGTGCGCCATCCTATGACTACCTGGCTTTGTGCGATATCGCCTGCAAGCTCGCGATAGCGAAATGAAGCGCCGCTTATTTCCCGAGGCCCTTCGCTTCGCACCGGAGAACCCTCCGAAAGCCCGCCGTACAACCGCTCTACGTCACTCAGGAGTTCGCCGGTTGTGAAGTCGCCAGCGATCGCGAGGATTGTATTCGATGGCTTGTAGAAATTCCGGTAAAACGAAACCAGCTGCTGACTTGTGAGTTTCCGCAGGCCTTCTTCCCGTCCGATTCTCCAGCGACGCATGCGATGCCGCTCATGCAGCAGCTCATATACGGTTTCCGTCGCCACCGCCGATGGGTTGTCTGACTTTCGTTTCGCTTCCTGAATGATCACTTCGAGCTCTCTTCCAAGCTCGCCCGCATCGATCACAGAGCTGGAGTACGCATCCGCCTGGATCTCCAGCCCCGCTCGCAATCCACTCGAAGGAAGAACCGTGTAATAGGTGGTGTTGTCGTAAATCGTGTGCGCATTCAGGTATCCGCCGCTCGCCTTGGTTTCCTTGGCGATATCTCCGACGCCACGAGTCGGAGTTCCCTTGAAAAACATGTGCTCCAGCACATGTGCAATTCCTACGACGTCATCGGTCTCGTCGAAATAGCCAGCGTTGACTCGCGTGACAATGGCCACAACCGGAGCAGAATGGTCTGGCAGCAGCAGGACTCGCAGTCCGTTGCGCAGTACGACCTTTACCACTTTGTCCGATGCGAAAGGGTCGAGGTGTTTTCTCTCGCTCACGAATGAAAGGGACGCTTGTGCAGCACATAGAGCCCAAGCCCAAAGAACACAGCGCTATATCCGAGTACCCAGGCGATATCACCCATTCCTACAGCGGCCTGACGTGTAAGCGCTTTGCTGGCGTTCCCAAGATGCTCGACAGGAGGAAGCAGAAAAAAAAGCCTTTCCACCCAGACACCGCTGTCTTTGTATATCGCCACGAGCAGTTGGGTCAGACTCCAGACACCGATAATCGCGAGCCAGTCCCGATGCCAGACTGTAGAAATGAAAAAGCCAAACCCGCCAAAAGCGAGGTAAACCAGCGCGACATACCAGAGAACCGGCCATGGCGAAACCGGTCCTGCGGCCACCGCGAAAACTCCGATCAACAAGCTCGTCACAATCATCAGTCCCGCAAACCAGATCGCGAATTGTTGCGAATAAAACACCAGTGATGAAACCGGCTTGGAAAACAGGAACCGGTAATACCCTTTCGTTCGGTCGTTCGACACTTGCCCATTCAGCGAAATGAGCGCGAAAATAATCGCGAGCGATGTGCCCAACCGCACAAGCGTCTGGCCCGGGTCCGAAAATGGTCCCTTGATCTTCTGCATCATGATGACTTGCGGCGCGGCCAGAAGGACTGCGATAAGAACAAGCGCCACGCCTCGATCTACCAGGAAGTCCTGCAGCTGCCAGCGTGCGTACCGTGAAACGTTTGCCCGCGTCATTGAACCTCCCCGGGAGACTTGTCGCGCACCGCTTCGCGGAACTGACGCTCAAGAACCGACTCCGCGGGAACGACGCTAGCGATAAGAACGCCGCCTTCCAGCAGACGCTTGAGAACTGAATTCAACTCGACCAGCGTTACGGGTCCAATCTCAAATTCATTCGCACCGACTTCCACGGCCCGCGGTTCAATTCCGCGGACGAGGTCCGTTCCGCCGGCAAGCCCAATGTGATACTTGCCCGATGACTGATCATCCTCAGTGAACCCGGTCGTGACAAGCCTCTGCAGCCTTCCGTGATCGATGATCGCAACGCGGTCCGCAACGCGCTGGAGCTCATCCAGATTGTGTGATGCAATAATGATCGTGCGTGAGGGACTCCGCAGGCGTGTAACTATGTCGCGGAAATTCTGTGTCCATACTGGATCGAGTCCGTGCGTAGGCTCATCCAGGATCATGAGCCGTTCGTCGCGCAGAAGCGCCTGTCCAAGTCCGAGTCGCTGCAGTGTACCCTTGGAAAGTGCTTTTACGCGCTTTCCTCGATGCTCATCGAGTCCGAGCTGCGCGATTACCTGATCAACTCTACTGCGCACCTGCAATGGCTCGATGTCTGCCAGCACAGCATACCGCTCAAGTGCGACTTCCAGCTTCCACCTTGGTGGAATTGCAATCAGCTCCGAGAGGTAGCCAATCCCATTCTTTTCCACAAATCGGCGCGGCAATAGACCATCAACGACAATTTCGCCACTAGTAGGCGGAAAGTGTCCAAGCAGCATGGACAGCAGCGTGCTTTTGCCTGCCCCGTTGGGACCTGCTATTCCGAGGATTTCGCCTTCGGCTACCTGCAACGAAAACTCCTCGACCGCTTTGACTGTCCGGCCGAGGAGCGATTTGTAGGTCTTCGTGACGCTACGGAATTCGATCACCGAGGAATCGGAGGGGGCGCGCCGGTAAGCCGGCCGCACGAACTCCATACTCCGGGCCCCGCGGCGCGAATGAACTTTTCGCTCAGCGCCTCATTGCCCCCGGTCTGCATCAATGCGCAGCCCAGATAGCCCTTCGATGCGGAGTCGTTCGGACTAGCCTTCAAGGCGCGGACGAAAAAATTGCGGGAAAGCGTGTACTGGTGCGCAGTGTAGAGCACGAGACCCATCTCACGCAGTGCGATTGCATTGGATGGCTCGAGCCGCACAGCTTTTTCCGCCTCGGCACGCGCTGTTCCAAGATCACCTTCTTCGCGCGAAAGGCGGGCAAGGAAAATGTGTGGCGTTGCAAGATTGGGATTGTCGCGTGCCATGGCAGCAAACTCCGTCCTGGCAGCTTCGCGCCTCCCTTCCTTCATGAGGTTGACCCCCTTGGTCATGCCGGAATCAGGCGTGGTTCGCCCGAGCAGAGCGTACAGAACGACGGCGAGCAGCAGCGCACCAAAAACTCCTGGAATCAACCAACGATTCTTCCCACGCATCTGCGGAACCCAGCTGGATTTTTGAGCGGGAACTGCGGCTGGTGCGGCAACCGACCCACCCGCAGTCGCTGGCGCAAATGTCGACGTTGCGGTCTTTGACGCTGTTGCGGGTGCAGCGGCTCCGGATGCGGCTGCCGATCCATCGATCGTCCCCTCCCGCAATCCTGTGTCAAGCTGGCGGAAGCCATCGCGCGCAGCCTCGATATCACTTGCGGTGGATCTGTAGCTGGTACGGTTGGCGCGATCGCGCGCACCAAGAAACTCAAGAAGCGAGTAAGCCTGTCCCAGGCTTATCAGTTCGCGCTGTCTCAATTCCCTGATCAGCGCCTGTCCCCCGAGCGATGATCCGCCCATCAGCGCGCGCAGAGCTGTCTCCGTTCCTTCCCACAGCTCGAGAATGTCAGCTGCGCGATCTTCACCGTCGCGACTGCGATCCAGTCGCTCGGCAATGGGCCGAACGGAATTCAGTGCGGCAATGGCCGACTGCTGATTGGCGTTCATCTTACTATCCGCAATAGCCCTGCGTCAGCGCTGGCTCGCAGAAAACTTTCGGCGTCGTTAGTCGGGATATTCACTCCGGAGATGGCGTAGCCCCGCAATGCCTCGGTGGTCATGAAGTCTTTCACAGAGCCACTTTCGTGCCCGTACGCTTCCCTAAGCTTATCCAGTATCTCTTCCCAGCTTCCCTCGAAGATTCCGAGGTTGGCTACGTCAATCTCATGCGCGTGGTCGGTCACCTTGTCGGCAAAGGTCGAAAGCAGGGCGCCAAACAACTCCAGCTGCGATTTCGCCTCGTTCTGCATGGCCTCGGCAAACCGGGCCTCGATGTCATCCAGCATGTCATCGATGTCGTCCGGCTCCCCTGCGAGCTCCTTAAGTCGCTCTTCCCAGGGCTTCAGCTCCGGATCGTCGTCCTTGAGGCGATAGATGGATTTCTTGAGCTCCATCAAACGCCAGATTCCAAGCTCGTCCCAGTGATCTTCCGGCATCGAGCGATCGAGGTGGTAAAGCGCGGCCTCGTAGTCGCCCTTGTCATAGAAAATGTTGCCGAGATAGATCCGGGCTTCGGTGTGGTCTGGATCTATCTTGAGTGCGCGCCTTAGGGTCGCTACTGCGGCGTCATCGTCGCCAAGACGGTGCTCAGCGTATCCAATGCACGAAATCGCTTCAGCACTTTCTGAGGAATGCTGCGCGGCGATCTCAAAAAATTCGCGCGATTCGTCAATCAGACCTTCTCGAAAAAGCGCGCGGCCGATTTGAAGCATCAGCTCCAGGTCATCCTGGTACCCTAGCTCGAGCGTTCGCCGGAACATCCTGGTAGCCTGGGACTGCTGACCGAACCTGAGAAGAGTTTCCCCGAGTCCTGCCAGAGCATCTTCGTGGTCCGGGTCGAGAATGAGCGCTTCTTCGAAGCTGCGTCTCGCCCACGCGAACTCCTCACGGGCGTGGTATGCGTATCCAACGCCAATGTGCAGCTCTACCGCATTTGGGTAGAGTGCAAGGCCTTCACGTAGTACGTCCAACGCTTCGTCGTACTGGCCTTCGTTATAAAGCTGATGCGCGCGCTCATCGTACTCTTCAGAACTCAGAAATGGTGTTGGCATTCAGCCCACCCTCCTGCCGGCTCGAGTATAGAGGTATTGTACAATCCAACGACTCAAATGTTCAAGAACAATTTTTTGGGCCATTTTCAAGTCACCACCGATTTTCTCTGCCCGAATTTCTTCCATTCGCCTGACGCCAGCACCGAATCGATCTCGTTGATAGCACTTTCGATTTCTGAATCCATCGTGAAAAAGTGCGGTGCAACCCGAATTCCGGCCCCCACGCGATAATCCACGATGATATTTCTGGAAATCAGGTGTTGGGTCACCTCGTATCCATGCGGGACATCAAACGCAATTGTACCGCCGCGTTTTTCCGGATCCCGGGGAGCATTTACACGATACCCCCGGTCATCTGCGAGTTGAACCAGGCGAGAAGTCATTCGCTTGCTCTTCTCCCGAATTCGCCCGATCCCGGCCGCCCTGACCAGTTTTGGACCTTCGGTCGCTGCATACAGCGCGGGAATGACAGGCGTTCCATTCATCCAGCGAAATGGCCCATCCGAGTATTCCATCGTGTCTTCAAACGCGAAGGGACGGGTGTGAGCAACCCAGCCGGTTAGAGCCGGCGAATACAGATCGCTGATTTTGGGCGATACATATAGAAAACAGGCCCCGGGTCCACCGCAAAGCCACTTCAACACTCCGCCGCAAAGAAAATCGATCTCATCGCGAACCACGTCCACCGGGATGACCCCGACGGAATGGAAGGCGTCTACTGATATCAGCGCACCCATTTGATGCGCGCGAGCCGCTATCGCCTTGATGTCTAGGATGTAGGCCGACTTGAACGCAACATGGGATATCGCCACAAGACGGGTGCGTTCATCGATGGCGGCCATGATCTCCTCCTCATCGATCACGATCCCATCATGGGAATTCACGACCACGACGCGTGCGCCAAATTTTTTGGCGAGTTCCTCAACGGCGTATCGGACGGACGGAAAGTCAAGGGAAGTCATGACGATCGTGTCCCGGTCTCCGGTGAAATCCATCGCCGAGACAACTGCCGACTGCGCGAGTGACACGTTCGGCATCATTGTTATTTCGTTTGGCCCCGCACCGATGAGCGGCGCAATCTCATTTCCGACGGAAAGGGGCCGCTCCCACCAGTCTTCCGCCCAGGCCTTCACTCCCAGGGATCCCCAGTCCCGTGCATACTCGGCGAGCCGGTCAGGGACGGTGCGCGGCATCGGACCAAGTGAATTGGATACGAGATAATTGGTTCTGGCGAGAATCGGAAACTCCTCGCGAAAGTTCAGAAGCGGGTCTATCACCGCGGTCGCTTGATTGCTGATTTACTTAACCGGTTTTTGGCAACGGTCGGACTCCCCTGTTCGCGGAGTATCTGTAAGGGTGAATAGTCTGTCTTGTCAATCCCGCGACTCGCGCACCAATCTGCTCTAATTTAAAACGCGCAACTGCTTGGCGTGGTAATAGATTTTGCTGGCAGCTCGACGCCGGCGCACTCTTGAACCTGGGACACAATGCAAGCATCATCGAAACGATCCGGTCTTCTCGGTCTGGTCACCGTCTGCATAATCTTGTTCATGGCGGCCGATGTCTCGGCGCATGACACCTGGCTCTTTCCCCGCAAGGCGGACGTTCCAGTTGGCGCACGCGTCATTATCGACATGACCAGCGGCATGGCGTTCCCCAGAAATGAGACTGCTATCGATCCCGCTCGAATTCGAACAGCGCAGCTTCGTCTGGCTGGCAGGACGGAACCGCTCGACAAAAGAGTTCGCGGGCGTGCATCTCTGCAAATCAGCGCCCGGCTTACTCGGGCCGGGGTTGCAACAATATGGGTGACGTTGAATCCGCGAACTCTTGACCTGACTCCAGCCCAGGTCCAGGAATACATGGAAGAGATAGGCGCCGCCGATTCCATTGTGGCGTTGTACCCAAAGAGTGGCCCTCCGAAGCGCTGGCGCGAACAGTATGTGAAAGTCGCCAAGACGATCGTCGTAGTTGGGAATGGAGCATCGGACACTAGCTGGGCCAAGCCGGCAGGAGAGGATCTCGAGATTGTTCCCGTTTCAAATCCGGCACGAGTGGTGGCCGGAGACACGATTACGTTCCGGGTGCTCCGCCGAGGACATCCAGTCGCCAATTTTCCAATAGGCGATGTGGCCGCAAACGAGCACTCCACACGTCTCCACCACACAGACGTACACGGATTTGTACGGATCAAAGCACCGCTCAAGACCTCCCGCTGGATGCTCCGAGCCACTGACTTGCGCCGCCCTGATCCGGGTGTGGATGCGGATTGGGCGAGTGTCTTCGCCACTCTTACGCTCGCCGTCCGCTAACCGCGCATAGCCTTCGCCACAATGGTGAACACAATCCGGGATGGAAAGAAAATCGCAATGGTGCTCGGCGGAGGCGGGCTCAAGGGCTTCGCTCACATTGGGGTCCTGCGCGCGCTGAACGAAGCCAACATTCAGCCAACACTTTTTGCCGGTACTAGTATCGGGGCGCTCATCGCTGCGGCGCACGTTACCGGAATGCCGATCGAGGAGATGGCCGAGCGGGCGCGAGCGCTTAGGAAGCGTAACCTGTTCCGCCTGAACCGAATGGGCATGATCATGGATCGCATGGGTGCCCGCGCCATCTACCTCGAAGAACCCCTTCGCGAGCTCTGCGAAAACATTGTTCCCGAAGGAAAGTTCTCGGATCTTTCGAAGCCGCTCCTTATTAACACAGTTGATATCGAACAGGGATCGCAGGTGGTCTGGGGGCTGCCGGGATTGCGGGATGTTTCTGTGCGCGACGCCGTCTATGCATCCGCTGCACTTCCCGGGTTTTTTCCGCCCGGCAAAGTTGGGACACGAGTCTGCGTTGACGGCGGCGTGATTGACAATCTTCCGGCGGGAATCGCCAGCCTCGGAATGGATGCGATAATTGCCGTGGACACTGGCAGTACTTCGACGATCCGTCACCAGGATACCGGGAAGTACGGCTTTGCTACCTTGTATATGCGTGCTGCCGGGACAATGATGCACGCCCTGCAGCTTGGGCCGCTGACGCGGTGGACGAGCCCGCCAATGATCCTGATCCGGCCGGACCTGTCCGAAATAAGCTGGTTCAGCTTTGCGAAGGCCGAGAAAGTCATTGAGCTCGGCTACGCAGCAGCGAAGGAAGCGCTCCACTACCTCGATGAATGTCTTGCAGCGTCCACAGGAATTTTTCCGGTGCGCGACGTCCGTGTCGCAGTTATCCGGGAGAAGTGCATCGGTTGCGGGACATGTGTTGCACTCGCGCCCGGGCTGATGGCCCTGGACGAAGGCGGAATCGCATACCCGAAAAAGCCCATCGTAACATGGTCACCTGCGCACGGCGATTTCGTACACCACTGTCCGACTTGCGCCATCGTAGCAGAGCGAGTCAGTGACGCACCCGCACCGGCGGGCGCAATCGAGGGTGAAGCGAAGACCGCACAGCGGGGGGCTCCGATTCAATGAGCTCGTTTTCAAAAATGATAGAAGACCGAAGCGAGCAGCGACCGGGAATTCAAATTTCCAACTCCCAGTGGCACACTCAGCCCAAATGCGAGCTCTCGATCCACCCAAGGGCGAATTTTCGCGCCGGGTGCCAACCTTACTGTTGAACTCCGCTCCAGCCCGGACAGCGGTTTTACGAACTCGATTTCTCCCAAAAGCTCGATCATTTTATTCACAACGACCAGGCCCGAACCCCTGACCTCGACACGGTGTTCGCGCTCCGCGCTACGTCCGATCGTGGTGGAATAAGCGGCAAGCGTCACCAGCTCGAATGCTTCTCGCTTGAGCGCCCAGTCCACGAACGGTTCGAGTGCGACATGTTCTTTCTCAGCCGTACTTGATCTTCCCATACTGAGCGGAATGTCCAATCCCAACCCGCCCCCGACTAGAGCGCCCCGGTCCCTAAATGCAAAGGATGCCCCTTTCACGGAGACCTCTATTGAGTTTGTTCTCTCGCCACTGCCGGCTTCTCCGCTCGACCAGGCGTGCGATCCGGTTACCGCCACGCTAACCGCAGGTGAAAAAGCAAACTCGCCTTCCAATTTTGCAACATTGTCTCGCGGCGTTGCGTTAAGGACGCGACCAAAATCAAACCGCAGTTTTGTGTCTGGCGAGGGTGATTCCGTGAGCAGTGGATGCGAAAAGTGCAGACCTCCATGCTCATGAGCCTCATGTTCATGGCTGTGTTGAGCGCGTGCAACCGATGACGCTAAGGCAGGCACAAATCCGCAAAGCAGCAGCGCGGCAAGGCGCATGCGGGCGCACGCGCTCACTACGAGCGTTTCAATTATCATTTTTTTAATTCCGGGTTATGAGACTGCGTGCCGAATGTTCGGCACGGGGACCATCCGAGCTCAGGTCGCCGCTGGGGGACCGGTCGGATATGGGAGTCTTGAGGTGCCCGAATTTATTGGTCTCGGTCTTTCGCTAGAGACGGCACTGGCGGAAATCCCGGTCCGCGGGAAGAGACTTGCCGGCGGAGTACCCAGAAATGCCTGATACAATTGAGGACACTGCCCGAAGCAGGTGCAATTCGTGGGCGAATGCTGGCTGTTTTTGTCCTCGCCCTCTTTCCCCTGCTCCATCCCCTGGGAGCTGTGTGTCTGTGAGTGAAGATGCTTGCTGGCGATCCCGGTGTGCGCGCACGGCATGGGCGCCAATGGCAAGGTCGCCGATATAACGCACCAGACCCACAAGCCAGCAAGAGTCAATCGCGGACCACGGATTTGCATGCCGAAAAGTTAGTCTACGTGCGCAAATCGCGTGGTTGCCTGACCGCCTTACTGGCGGTCAAAAGTACCACTTCGAGAATTCGATCTCGCTCAATCGTACTTAGCCTAACTTCAGCCAGATTCGATTTTCCCGCGAGCAGAGTCATTTTTTTCAATCCGCGCGCATACGGCCCGCAGTAGCGGCACATCATAAGGTGCACCCGAACCATGATTCTGGCCATCAGCGGCCGGGCGGCGACTTCATCGCTCGCAACCAACCTTGCGATTTCCCTACAGCTCAATGTCAGCGCTCCCATGAATTCCCTTCGACTCCATGCATTCACGCAGCGAGTTACGCGCGCGGAATAGAACGACTCCAAGATTATTGCGTGATACATCGAGAATGTTACAGATCTCGTCCGGGTGCAGTTGTTCGACTTCCCTTAACAGAAAGGCGACGCGTCTCCGCTCCGGCAAAGTCTCGAGACAGTCGTTAAGCCATTCGAGTGCCTGTCCACCGGCGGCGTATGCATCCGGAGGCTGAACTGGGTGTAGCCAGTTACCGGACGCATCGAAACGGTCCGCCACTATCGAGTCTATATCATCGAAGTTGTCTTCCCGGCCCCAGGTTCTTCGCCTTTCGCTGATTTTCTTAAGGAGGATGCCGTACAGCCAGGTGCGAGGCGAGGCGCGTCCGTCGAATTCTGCGCACCTGCGCACAAAAACGAGCAGGGTTTCCTGAACGATATCGGGTGCATCATCTTCGGCGATTCCCGCCGCGCGCGCGGCACGGAACAATAGATCCATGGTTTCACGCGCAACCGTGGCGATCGTCTCCGCATCACCCCGCCGGATCAATTCCGTACGATCGCGGGAGCCACTCGGCAGCACCATGCACCCAATCTGCCGGGCCGCGGGGTGTAATGACAAGCCGCGCCGGGCCAACAATGATGTAGGCAGAGGATTTCTGCCGCGACACAATCTTCGAGGGGGATGCGGTGATGACCCAAATCAGGAATGGGGCAATAGCTGGAATAGCAGGTGGAATCGTGTTCGGAATGTTGATGGCAATGATGGGAATGCTAACAATGATTGCGGGCATGGTGGGTTCGTCGTCGCCAGTCATCGGTTTTCTGGTTCATTTGATGATCAGCGCGATTATTGGGGCCGGTTTCGGAATCACCCTCAATCAATTCGCCGTGTCAAAGGCGAGGTCCACTACTGCGGGATTACTGTATGGCGCATTTTGGTGGCTGCTCGGACCTCTCACGCTCATGCCGCTGATGATGGGGATGGGCTTTGGATCACAATGGTCGGTTGCGGCGGCGCGATCAGCTTTGCCGAGTCTAATGGGGCATCTTATCTATGGAGGGATCCTGGGCTTCACATATTTCCTCTTGGCAGGCCGGAAGGAATCGGAGCCACGTGTGCAGCACGCCTGAATAGCAGCACTTTCCCGCGAGGAGCAAGGTGACTGAAAGGTTCGATCTCATTGTACTTGGAACCGGTGCAGGAGGTGGCGCTCCGGCTTCCCGCTGCGCAAAAGCAGGATGGCATGTCGCGATTATCGATGACCAGCCGGCAGGCGGCACGTGCGCGCTGCGCGGCTGCGATCCAAAAAAAGTTCTGGTGGGCGCGGCACAACTGGTTGACAGCCAGAATCGCATGCGAGCGAATGGCGTCCATGGTGCAGCCAGAATAGAGTGGGCCGAGCTCATGGCGTTTAAGCGCTCATTTACGAATCCGGTTCCGAAACAGCGAGAGCAGGGATATAAAGACGCAGGGATAATCTTTTATAGTGGCCGAGCTGAATTCGTAGCGCCTGACAGAATCTCGATAAATGAATCTGTACTGGAAGCCGAACATATCGTCATCGCGACGGGCGCAGCACCTGCCGTTCTTGATATCGAGGGAGAGTCGAACGTGCGGACAAGTACCGACTTTCTTGAGCTTGACTCCCTCCCGCCTCGTGTTGCTCTTATTGGTGCAGGTTACATCTCTTTTGAGTTCGCGCATATCGTCCAACGTGCCGGATCCCAGGCGATAGTTCTGGGACGCAGCCAGCCGCTCCGTCAATTTGACCGAGATCTCGTGAACCGCCTGATCGAGCACTCGCGCGAGACCGGAATTGAGGTCATGCTGGATACTGACGTAACCGGAGTGCGCCGAACCGACGCCGGTTTCACAATCGACTTTCGCACGCCAGCCGGTTCGGGATCTGTGGACGCCAGTCTGGTTTTCCACGGAGGCGGCAGAGTCCCCAACACTGTAGGCCTGAACTCCGCCGCCGGGGCGGTGAGGGTGGATGAACGAGGCGGTATTCTCGTGAACGATTTTCTGCAAAGTGTATCGAACCCGAGGGTTTATGCTGCGGGGGATGTGGTGCTTCCGAAGGGCTCGGCGCCGTTAACCCCGGTCGGTGGGCATGAAGGTGAGGTGGTTGCGCACAATCTCCTGCACGGGAACAGTCGATCACCGGATTATCGAGCTATTCCGAGTGTTGTCTTCACAATTCCCGCGTTGGCGAGTGTTGGCTTGACTGAAGAGGAAGCAAACTCCCAGAAGATTCCGGTAGAGGTCAAGTCGACGGACACCCGCTCCTGGTATTCCGCGCGTCGGATTGGCGAACCGGCTTCGATGTTCAAGACAATTGTCGATACCCGTACTAACACGCTGATTGGTGCTCATCTACTCGGGCCGCACGCCGAGGAGATCATCAATATTTTCGCGATCGCCATTCGCAACAATCTTCCGGCGAGCGAGTTGCGTCATATGATATACGCGTATCCAACCAGCTCGTCGGACATTCCATACATGATCTAAACATGCGGCCAGCGCTTCACAACCCTTCCGCGCCAAAGAACTGCTACCTTATAGCAGCCTGCTGATCGCCGTTTAACCTTCGGCAGTGGCTCAGTGCACCACCCGGGACGCGCATGGCGCGGCCAGTTCCAGAGAGCACAAATGACAAACCCGAACTCGTTCGGCAGCCGAGCGATTCTGAATGTTGAGGATCGCCCCTACACCATATATCGGCTGGACGCGGTCTCCAAGTCGTCAAGCGGAAACTCCGTCCGACTTCCCTTCTCCCTCAAAATTCTTCTCGAGAACCTCCTTCGAAATGAGGACGATGCTTTTGTAAAGCGCGCCGACATCGAAGGGCTCGCCGGCTGGAAGACGAAAGACAAGCTGGAAAAGGAAATTGCATTTCGAACTGCGCGCGTACTGCTCCAGGATTTCACGGGAGTACCGGCAGTCGTCGATCTCGCGGCAATGCGCGACGCCCTCGCCAAGCTTGGCGGAGATCCGAAGCGCATCAATCCGCTCCAGCAGGTAGACCTGGTAATCGACCACTCTGTCCAGGTTGATGAATATGGATCTGAAGCGGCTTTCTTCATCAACGCCCAGCGCGAGTTCGAGCGCAACCAGGAACGCTACGCGTTTCTTCGCTGGGGACAAAAGGCCTTCAACAATTTCAGCGTGGTTCCGCCAGACACCGGAATCGTCCACCAGATCAATCTCGAGTATCTCGCGAAGGCCGTGTATGTGAATACTGTGGACGGCGAATCGACAGCATATCCCGATTCCCTTGTCGGCACCGATTCGCACACAACCATGGTGAACGGGCTTGGCGTTCTAGGCTGGGGCGTTGGCGGAATCGAAGCGGAAGCGGCGATGCTTGGGCAGCCTGTCTCGATGCTGATTCCTGAAGTGATCGGCTTCAAGCTTCATGGAAAATTTCCAGCTGGCGCCACAGCGACCGACCTGGTGCTGACAGTCACTCAGATGCTTCGCCAAAAAAAGGTTGTAGGCAAGTTCGTCGAGTTTTTCGGAGCGGGACTCTCCTCACTTTCGCTGGCCGACCGCGCGACGATTGCCAACATGGCCCCGGAGTACGGCGCAACAATGGGCTTCTTCCCGATCGACGCCGAGACAATCAACTATCTGCGGCTGACGGGACGCGACGAGCATCAGATCAAGCTCGTCGAGACCTACGCAAAACTGCAGGGACTGTTCAGGACCGACGCCACACCTGATCCGGATTTCACGGATACCATCGAGCTCGACCTAAGCACTGTCCGTCCCAGCATAGCGGGACCAAAGCGTCCGCAGGATCGCGTTCCGCTCGACGCGTCCAAGACCATGTTCAAGGAAGCATTGCGCGCCGAGCTGGACCGTGCGGGCACCCTTGCTGGCAAGGCGACGCTTAACCGCGCAACTGCGGTTTCTGCGGTCCCGGAAATTTCAGTTGCTGCACTGCCTCAAACGCAGGAAGAGCAGGCAAACGAGCATGCGGCAATTCCCGTCGAGATGAACGGCCGGAAGTTCGGCTTGCAGCACGGTGCTGTTGTAATTGCTGCGATTACGAGCTGCACCAACACATCCAATCCCAGCGTCATGCTTGCGGCTGGACTCCTCGCGCGCAATGCAGTTGCCAAGGGATTGTCCAGCAAGCCCTGGGTGAAAACAAGTCTCGCACCGGGCTCCAAGGTGGTTCGCGATTATTTTGAGCACGCCAAAGTCCTTGGATCACTCGAGCAGCTCGGCTTCAACATCGTCGGCTATGGCTGCACAACCTGTATTGGAAATTCTGGCCCGCTTCCCGAGCCGGTCGCTGAAGCAATTGAGTCGGGAAAACTGATTGTCGCCGCTGTACTATCAGGGAACAGGAACTTCGAAGGCCGCATCAACCCGCTCACGCGTTTTAACTATCTGGCGTCCCCGCCGCTTGTAGTGGCGTACGCCCTCGCAGGAAGAATGGACATTGATTTCAACTCCGAGCCCATCGGAGTTGGCAAGGACGGTCCTGTGTTCCTCCGGGATATCTGGCCTGCGCCAAAAGAAGTCGAGGATGAAATTCTTCGATCCGTCAAGGCGGAAATGTTCAAGACCCAGTACGCCAATGTTTTTACCGGAGACGAAAGCTGGCGCGGACTCCCGATCCCCGAAGGCGATCTCTATGCATGGGACGAGAGCTCGACTTACGTGAAGAATCCGCCCTTCTTCGAGGGCATGACTATGACTCCGCCGGGCATTCGTGCGATCTCGGGAGCCAAGGCGCTCGCAATGCTGGGTGATTCCATCACGACTGACCACATCTCGCCAGCCGGATCCATTCCCGCCGCGAGTCCCGCAGGTAAATGGCTCATTGCGCAGGGCGTGAAGACAACCGACTTCAACTCTTACGGGGCACGCCGCGGCAATCACGAAGTCATGATGCGGGGAACGTTTGCAAACATTCGCCTGCGCAATGAGCTCGCTCCGGGAACTGAAGGCGGGTGGACTGCAGCAAAGTCAGGTGGTGATGCAGTGTCCATCTACGATGCGTCCATGGAATACCAGAGGAACGGCATTCCACTTGTCATCATCGCGGGAAAGGAATACGGAACCGGGTCATCGCGCGACTGGGCGGCAAAGGGAACACTGCTGCTCGGAGTCCGGGCCGTCATCGCCGAATCATTCGAGCGCATCCATCGGTCCAATCTGGTTGGCATGGGCGTGATGCCGTTCGAGTTCATGGACGGTGTAACCCGGCAGACGCTGGGCCTTACAGGCTTTGAATCGTTCGACGTCGAAGGAATGAACGAAGAGATCACGCCGCGCTCGGTGTTCACAGTAAAAGCCCAGGCAGAGGGCGGATCGACCAAGACATTCAAGGTTCGCTCACGCATCGATACGCCCGAAGAAATGAGCTACTACAGGAACGGCGGAATTCTTCCGTACGTGCTTCGGCAGATGATGCGGTGAGGGTTAACCTTAGTCGGAACCCTTACGGGAACTCCGGCGACCCCCGACATACAGGCGAAGCACGCAGGAGCATCATCCACTTGCTGGATGATGCTCCTTTCTTTTCCTGATGCTGAAACCGCGGGTGGATAGTTGAGAACCTTTATCGCAGTCGGTGCTGGATTTTCCCTCGCGAGCGTGCTCACCATGGTAGGCGAGTGGGGATACACAATGATCGCCGCGCCCGTGACACACACCGGGTTTCAGCTGCTCATCGTCCTGCTGTCGCTCCTCTACATCGTCATTGCAGTCATTGTTGGCGCCTACTTCGCGTCCATCATTGATGCCTCGCCCGAGACGATCGCCGGGTATTCCGTGTTCCAGCTGTTCTTCGCAATCTGGTTTTTCCGTGACTTCTGGACGACGGGCTACATATGGTACAAGCCCCTGGCACTCTTCCTTGTGATCCCCTGCGCGATACTTGGCCAGCATTGGGGGCGACGTTCCGACCGCGAATTCATGGTGCGTCAGGCGCCGCGGGACGCAAACATAACCCGCGCCATGCAGTAGAAAATCACCCGAGCAATCGCTTTACCGGAGGACCAGATGAAAAGACTCCTTGCTACCACCTTTGCCGCTTCACTGATTGCCGTTACCGGCTGTAGGTCCGTGCCCATTT
>JBKJPM010000001.1:0-5278 GCA_046595175.1 Gemmatimonadaceae bacterium | reverse complement strand
AACGCCGCCTGACAGTCCACAGATAACCTTGGCCGGACCAACGAGGTCACGAATGCGCGCAATCTCGCTCTCTATGAACGCAGCGGGAGTCCAGGTTGGAGCCGCGCCGCAAATCTCGAATAGAAAGTTTGCGATCACCTGCGCGCCGCGCGGTGTATGAGCCACCTCAGGGTGGAACTGCACTCCGTAAATTGGCCTGGATTCGTGCTGAAATGCCGTCACAGGATTTCCTGCACTCTCAGCCGTTACTGTAAATCCCTTCGGTGCCCGCTCGATATGGTCGCCGTGACTCATCCAGGCTGGCATCGTCTGGCCCTTCTCGAATCCCGCGAACAGACCGCTCGGATCGGTGACCTTCATCTCCTGCCGCCCGTACTCGCGTTTCCCTTCGCGCTTTACTTCTGCGCCCAGCTGGTGTGCGATGAGCTGCATGCCATAGCAGATGCCAAGCACAGGAGCGATGTCGAGAATTCCAGGATCGCTATGGGGAGCGTCCTTCGCGTAGACTGAGTTGGGACCACCGCTCAGGATGATTCCAGTTGGGCCCCAATCCCTGATCCACTCGAGTGAGCGCGTGGGCGGATGAATCTCGGAATACACGCGGGCTTCCCTTACCCGGCGCGCTATGAGCTGGGTGTACTGTGAGCCGAAATCCAGGATGAGGATCCGGCTGCTCATAGCGTGATCTTTTCTACTTCCTTGGTGTCCAGGTCCACGATCGCAGCCGTGCATTCGCCATGCAGCCAGCCGCAAGTCTCGCCTGGGTTAACGAGGAGAGTATCGCCCCTAACCTTGGATTCAGCCTTGTGCGTGCAGGCGTGAAACACAAATTCGTGGCCTTCAATAGATCGGCTGTTCACTTCCACCAGGTCATGGACAAGAAGAATGCGATGTCCGCCCACATCAAAGCTGTGCGGCGACTCGTACAGCTCGCTCCCCATTCCCAGCGCGGCGTACGCCTTGAGTGATTCCTGGTCGCCATCGTTGCGCCCAAAAATCCCAAGCAGCGGAATGGATGCGTCGTGAAAGGGGGCGAGCGCAAAGGGAGAGCAATAGTCACCGGCGTGCATAACGAGACTCACGCCTTTTGCGCGCATCTTGTCGAGCAGCTCGGAAATAGCGGGAAGCCGGTCATGGCTGTCTGCCATGAGTCCAATTCGCATCAGTTAGTTCTCCATTTCGGTTCCAGCGTTTCCCTGGCGATTAGATCGGAATAATCCTCTCGCTCCGTAATCACCGCGAATGCATTCCTGTTCACCAGCACTTCGGCGGGCTTCCGGCGGGAATTGTAGTTCGAGGCCATAACGAATCCGTATGCTCCGGCCGACTGAACAGCCAGAAGATCGCCCGGCATCGCGTCGTCCATCTTCCGGTCGAGCGCAAAGAAATCTCCACTCTCGCACACGGGGCCCACAACATTGGCCACAGTCTCCCGGCCGTTCGGCACAACCAGTTCTATTCTATGGTATGCGTTGTAGTGCGATGGGCGAATTAGATCGTTCATCCCCGCGTCGGTAATGATGAACTCTTTCCCGCCGCTCCGCTTCCGATATAGAACTCTTGTGAGAAGAACACCCGCGTTGCCAACTAGAAAGCGGCCAGGTTCCATTATCAGCTTCACGCCATTTGGGAGCAGCTTCCGAATGACTCCCGCAAATTCATTCACATCCACCGCATTTTCTTCTTCATAGGTAACAGCGAGCCCGCCGCCGATATCCAGGTAGCGAATTGTCCCGCCCGCTTTTTCAACATCAGACAGCAGCGAGAGCAGCCGGCTCATTCCTGTTTCGTACGGTTCGAAGCGCGAAATCTGGGATCCCACGTGCATGTCCAGGCCAATTAGGTCTATGTGCGGAAACCCAATGGCGGCCTTGGCAACACGCAGCGTCTCGTCGAAGGGAATCCCGAACTTCATTCCCTTCTCGCCTGTGCGCGTGTATGGGTGCGGAGTGTCGACCATGACTTCCGGATTCACGCGCAGCGCGATGGGAGCGCGCTTTCCCATCTGTCCGGCCACATCATTGAGGAGCACCAACTCTTCTTCTGATTCAACATTGATCAGTAGCACATTCGCGCTCAGCGCATCCTGCATCTCGTGAATGTCCTTTCCGACGCCACTGAACACAACGTCCTCGCCGCTGAATCCGGCCTTGAGTGCGCGGTACAGTTCACCACCGGAAACAATGTCGAGACCGGCGCCGAGCATTCTCAGCTCTGCGAGAATGGCCAGACTGGAGTTGGCTTTTACGCTGTAGTGCAGGCGGTGGTCAACGCGCGCAAATGCGCCGTTCAGTCGCTCGTACTGCTCACGGATGGCGGCAGCACTGTACACATACGCCGGAGTTCCGACCGCTTTAGCGATGGTTTGCAGCGAGACACCGTCACAGCGCATCTCGTCTGCCACCCTTGTGAAACCCGCGGTCAATATGCTTTCGCCCAGAGAGCCTCGTGCTGCGCCTTGGATCCGCACTTGAGACATTCTGTCGGAGGTTCCGCGCTCTGGAACTCCTCATCGGGAAGGCACCGGATCGTAGCCTTGGTTTCTTCCTTGATTTCGGTTTCGCACTTCTCGGATCCGCACCACCCTGCGTACACAAATGCACCCGCGCCAGCCATCACTTCCTTGAACCGGTCGTAGGTGATTCCACCCCGGATGCTGTTCCCTTCCCTGCGGTCGCGCGCAAGCGTTAGCATGTCGCTCTGAATCGTGCTCAGGAGCTCCGCAACGTCCTCAGACAATGTGTCCAGCGACACGGGAATTTTTTCCCTGGTATCGCGGCGCACCATCACCGCCTGATTTTTGTCCAGGTCGCGCGGTCCGATCTCGAGACGAATTGGAATTCCGCGCAGCTCCCACTCGTAGTACTTGGCCCCGGGCTTGATGCCTTCGCGATTGTCCACATGCACGCGCAGCTTCTCCGGCTTCCGCCGTTCCCAGGCGTACATCTGATCCTTGATCCTGTCGCAAGCATCGAACACGCGCACCTTGTCTTCGTCAGAGCGCCAGATGGGAACGATCACGACTTCGATGGGCGCGAGCAGCGGCGGCACACGCAAGCCATTGTCGTCGCCATGCGTCATCACAAGTCCGCCAACCATGCGGGTCGAAACCCCCCAGCTTGTATTCCACGCGAACTCTGTTCCGCCCGCTTCAGTCTGGAACTTGAGGTCGAAGACCTTGGCGAAGTTCTGTCCAAGGTTGTGCGACGTCCCGGCCTGGAGAGCCTTGTTGTCCTGCATCATCGCTTCACACGAATAAGTGCGCACCGCGCCGGCAAATTTCTCGGAGTTGGTCTTCACACCTGTGATAACAGGCATGGCCATCCATCCCTCCATGAAATCCCGGTACACGCCCAGCATCTTCCGCGTCTCTTCCTCGGCTTCATCATGCGTAGCGTGGGCTGTGTGACCTTCCTGCCAGAGAAACTCCAGCGTCCGCAAAAAGAGACGTGTGCGCATCTCCCAGCGCACCACATTCGCCCACTGGTTGATCAGCAGCGGCAGGTCGCGGTAGCTCTGCACCCACTTGGCAAACATCGCGTAGATGATCGTCTCGGATGTAGGACGCAGCACCAGCGGCTCGTCCAGCTTCTTACCGCCGCCATGGGTGACAACCGCAACCTCGGGAGCAAACCCCTCTACGTGCTCGGCCTCCCGATGCAAATAACTCTCGGGGATGAGCATCGGGAAATACGCATTCTCATGTCCCGTGTCCTTGAACATGTCGTCCAGGGTGCGCTGCATGCGTTCCCAGATGCCGTACCCTCTGGGACGGATGACCATGCATCCGCGCACAGGCGAATAGTCCGCGAGTTCAGCGCGGAGAACAACTTCGTTATACCATGCGCTGAAATCTTGAGCGCGGGTCGTGAGTTTCTTGTCGTTGTCAGCCATTTCGTTGTTTATGCTTTTTAAAAGCCTGATTGGGAGGAATCGAAGGAAGCCGAAGGGGGCGAAGGATCGCGTTGATTATCCCTTCGATTCCTTCGTTACCTTCGATTCCTCCCAATTCTGCTTTTTGGATTGTGCACGGAATCATTTCGCGGACCCAAAGGTCCGCACGGATACCTGCTCCCCCGCACTGTTGATAATAATCAACTCGGCAGCTCCAGCCGCCATCGCCGCCTTGGTCTGCCGAGCCAACGATTGCGGCTTGAGCGCATACTCGACGCTGTGTCCCTCGCGGCGAAGCTCGGTGGCTTTCCTGAGAATTGCAGCAAGCGGCACATCCTCCGACTCACCGGCAACCCAATACTCGACCATGGGCCTCACATCACTCATCAGCCCACGCGCCCGGAGGAGCTCGCCAAGCACAACGTCGCCCATGCCAAAACCGAGCGCCGGAAGATCGACACCCCCCAATTCCTTCAAAAGATTGTCGTATCTACCCCCGCCACAAATCGCGCGGAACTCGCCCTGTCTGTCGAACAGCTCGAACACAATTCCTGTGTAATACGCGAGACCGCGCACGATACTAAGATCCAGCGTGACCCAGTCCGAGATTCCAAGCGCTTCGAGATTTGCGAAGTACTCCCGCAGTGGCGCGATGTGCTCTTCTGCCACAGTACCGGAGAGGTCGTTCAGGCTCTTGAATTTCGCGCCCGATAACCGCTCCAGCACCCTGTCCGCAATCGCTTCGCTGGAAATCCTGAGAAGCTTTTCCCGCGACACGACTTGAGGCTCCCGTCCCAGCTTGTCTATGATCGCGTATACAGCCGCGAGATTGTCATCGGTAATACCGGATGCAAGCAGGATCGCCTGCAGAAGCCGACGATCTGAGACGCGTGCTACCACGTCCTTTGACGTAAACCCAAGCTCCCGCATTATGTCGACTGCAACGGCGAGCAGTTCCGCATCCGCGGCCGGAGACGACTCTCCGATGATGTCCACATTGAGCTGGAAGTGTTCACGCAGTCTTCCCTTTTGCTGCCGCTCGTAGCGGAACAGCTGCGGGATGGAAAACCAGCGCACAGGTTTCCGAAGAGCGTTGGCCCGTTCGGCCACCATGCGCGCGAGCGTGGGTGTCATTTCGGGACGAAGGGCTACGTGCCGCTCGCCCTTGTCCTGGAAGTCGTACAGCTGCCCGACGATCTCTTCACCGCTTTTTTTGGTGTAGAGATCGAGTGGCTCGAGTGGAGGGCCGTCATACTCTACGAACGCATAGCGACGGGCAATTTCGCGCCATGCGTTCGTGATGTGATTCCGCTCCGCCATCTGCTCGGGATAGAAATCCCTGAAGCCGGGCAACGCCCCGCGTGACATTGCACAAAGTTACCCC
>JBKJPM010000308.1:0-6840 GCA_046595175.1 Gemmatimonadaceae bacterium | reverse complement strand
AAGGACCGAGCGGATTTTCGCGTCATAGGAGACGGCGGCCGGAAAGATGTGCTGCGCGACCAGCTTGAGAAGCGTGGGATCCGGAATGTCGAAATGGTTTCGCCGATGCACCGCGATGACCTGATCCGGGCTTACGCGAAGGCGGATGTCCTTTTTCTCCACCTGAACGACTACCCTGCGCTGCTTAAAGTTCTTCCGTCCAAGGTTTTTGAATACGCGGCCACGGGCAAACCAATTCTTGCAGGAGTCAGCGGTTACGCCGCGGAATTCCTTGGCAAGGAAGTGTCGAATGTGGTTCTCTTTCCGCCGTGCGATGTGACTGCGGCAATTGCGGCGCTGGCTAAACTCGAGATTCGGGACACCCCGCGAACGGCTTTTGTCTCGCGTTTCCTGCGGAGTCGCATCAGCGCGGATATGGCACGCGATATCGTGAAATCGCGCTCTCCGGAACCAGCTGCATGATCCTCGTCACAGGCGGAAATGGATTCATTGGCCGCGCGCTTATTGAGCGGCTTGTTGCTGATGGAGTCAGAGTCCGCGCTGCTGTGAGACACGCGGATGCAGATGTATTACATGCCGTCGAGCGGGTTGTTGTGGGTGACATTGACGGGGAAACTGACTGGACTGATGCACTTCGTGGAATCAACGAAGTTGTTCACACGGCGGCACGTGTCCACGTGATGAAGGACACCAGGGCGCTCGCCTCGCACTACAAGCGAGTGAACACCGATGCGACTCTCAACCTCGCCAGGCAAGCCGCTGCCGCGGATGTGAAGCGTTTCGTCTTCCTTAGCTCCATCAAGGTAAACGGCGTGGAGACGGCACCTGGCTCACCTTTTTCGGCAATCAGCCATCCCGCGCCTGTTGATCCGTACGGAGTCTCAAAACTCGAAGCGGAGCGCGGTCTATTTGCGCTCGCGCACTCGACCGGTATGGAAGTGGTGGTGGTTCGGCCCGTGCTTGTTTACGGACCGAAGGTGAGGGGAAATTTCCAGAGGATGGCGCATTGGGTGGATAAGGGAATCCCGCTTCCACTCGGCGACGTTCGGAATCGCAGAAGCATGATCGGCATAGACAATCTTGTGGATCTACTGGCTGTCGCTATCCGGCACCCTGCAGCGCGGAATCAGGTATTTCTCGTGAGCGACGGCGAAGACCTGTCAACGAGCGACCTGCTGCGCCGGACCGCGCGAGCAATGGGGAAACCTTCCAGAATATTTCCTTTTCCACCGAGATTAATCATCGGGGCGGCAAAAATGCTTGGCCGCGGAGACTTGGCGCTCCGGCTATGCGGCTCACTTCAGGTTGACATCACCAAGGCACGTGACCTACTCGGCTGGACGCCACGCGTGAGTGTTGACGAAGGCCTGGATCGGTACGCGCGCTGGAGGCGGGAGCCCAGCTAAACGGTCTTCGGGCGCTTTGCGAGGGGAGCGCGCTTTTCAGTCGCGTACAGAAGCAAGGCGACAAACACGCAGGCTGCAATAAACACCATGGGAAGAAATCGCGGCGTGACCGTGGCGATCGTTCCCATCACCGCAAGCACCGACGTAGCTCCTGCGGCAGCAATAGTCACCGGCTTGTGACTTCCGAACAATTTCGCCAGCCGCTGGTAAGCATGATCGCGGTGGGCTTCCAGAGTGCGGGATCCGCGCCTGTAGCGACGGATCAGGGTCGCAGTGGAATCTGCGATGAAGACGAGTCCAAGAATTGCGAAAACGAAGAGCGGCACTGACTGCCTGTTCTCAGACGCGATTGCGAGACCACACACCAGGTATCCAATCCCGCCACTTCCTACGTCGCCCAGAAAAATCTTTGCGGGCGGCCAGTTCCAGATCAGGAAACCAACAGTTGCCGCCGCGAATATCGCGGCAACGGTTCCGATGGAGGTGTTGCCGGAATACAGCGACAGGAATGAAACAGTGGCAAAGATGATCACGGCCTGAGATCCAGCAAAGCCGTCGATGCCGTCCATGAAGTTGTAGAGATTGATGCTCCAGACGACGCCGAGCAGGCCGAGAATGTAGCCGGCGTAGCCGACGTGATACGTCATGGTTCCAATTCGTATGGCAGGCAGGCCGCCGAACATGTAAAGGGTCCAGCACGCGACGATAATCTGGACAACAAGTCGGATTCCGGGGAGCGAGCCTTTCGTGTCGTCGATCCACCCGATGGTGGCGAGAGCGATCATGCCTGCGCCCAGCGTGAGGGCTTCGCGTCCGTCAATTATGTGCGCGGCGACTCCAATAGCCATTCCCAGGACAGAAGCAGCAACAACAGCCACACCGCCACCGTGCGGAGTGGGCATGGTGTGAGAGCTTCTATCGTTCGGCGTGTCGAGGAGGTTGTGGCGGATCGCGTACGCGCGGACGAGGCCCGTGAGGAGTGCGCTTGCCGCGCCGCTGACAATGACGAGTAGCAGGAGAGTGCTCACGCCTTCAAGCTACAATCAGGCGGGCTGGACTGCCACGAATAGTTAAATGAATGTTCATATTGCTCCCTGGCGCGATTAAATTGAGTGTATTGCCATGGCGTATTCCCCCTTCGTGCTGCAGCAGCTCGCGGCATAATGTGAGTGCCCGACCCGGGCTCGTGAAAAACGCACATAACCCACCAGGTGGAAATGGGATTATCAGCGAGCTGTGTGACCGCATTCTGGATACAGACCAATGATTGATCGGCTCGATCCACCGCAAAGCCCTTTTGGACGGCCGGCATCCAAACGCAAGGGATAGTGAAGGCGAACCGGTCAGTGCTGCAGGTCAACACCACCGACATCGGCGGCGGCGCTGCCGCAATCGCTCTCGGACTGCTCACAACCTACCGGGAACGCGGAGTGGATGGCTGGATGGCCGTCGCCAGCAAGCGGGGTTCGGACCCGCATGTATTCGAGATTCCCAATGCCGACAATCGGAGCCCGTGGGCTCGCGCATGGAATCGAGGATCAGAGATTCTCACTCCACTAGTGGACAGTGTGCCGGGATTGTACCGCGCCCGCTCAGCGATTCGCGCAATCGGATCTCCAGCGAGCGCAATTAAACGACGCTTCGGACGCGATGATTTTGACTTTCCCGGAACACGCACACTGCTCGAACTCCCGGGTGGAAGGCCGGATATTCTGCATTTGCACAACCTGCACGGCGATTATTTTGACCTGCGCGCACTTCCGGGTTTGTCGCACTCTGTTCCGACGCTAATCACGCTGCACGACTCCTGGCTGTTGAGTGGAAAACCTCCAAATCCGTTCAGTTCGGCTGCGCAGTTTGATGCGGAAATATCGGTTTCGCTCTCAATCCCGGACGACAGGAGTGCCGCGAACTGGATCGAGAAGCGCGAGATCTATTCGCAGGCCAGAGTGGTTGTCGTATCCCCATCGCGCTGGCTGGCAGGGCTTGCAGAAAATTCCATTCTCGCCCGCGCAGCAAAGAAAATTGTCGTGATTAACAACGGGGTTGACCAGCGGACATTCCGTCCGGGAAGCAAGGTCCAGGCGCGTTCGGGTCTTTCGATACCTGAAAAGTTGGTGCTCGTTGTCTTTGCCGCCAATGGGGTCCGTAACAACGGGTTCAAAGACTACCCGACTTTGCGCGCAGCAGTCGCGGCATTGTCGCGCGCTCTGGGGGAGCGGAAGTTTGAGTTTATCGGGGTGGGCGACGATGGTCCGCCCGAGTTGTTCGCAAATGGCAGAATTTCGTTCGTCCCCCATGTCGACCGATTGAAAATGCAGCAGTATTATCAGGCTGCCGATGTCTACATTCATGCAGCCAGATCTGATAATTTTCCCAACACTGTTCTCGAGGCGCTGTCCTGTGGAACTCCCGTGGTAGCTACCGCAGTCGGTGGAATTGCGGAGCAGGTGCGCGCGTTTGGAGGATATCCGCAATCCAATCCGGAATTCGGGGCCGCGTTGCTCGAAAACGCGACTGGCCTGCTTGTCGGCCGTGGTGAAGGGAATAACCTGGGCAACGCCGCTGCCTGGCTTGTGACCAATCCCGAAATACTTGATCGGCTCGGACGCAACGCGGCCGCGGATGCAGCAGCGCGGTTTAGCCTTGACCGACAGGCAGACGACTATCTCGACCTGTACGAGGAAATGATTGCCGAACGCCCAGCGCGTCCTTCCTCCGAGGCCTTCGCATCGTGAAGCCGGTTGTCTCCGTTGTGCTCGGCACCTTCGAACGGCTCGAGTTTCTCAAGCTCACGATAGAAAGCGTTCGCGCGGAGCTCAACGGAATTGTGGGCGAGATCATCGTGGTAGACGGCGGCTCGGCCGACGGAACTATCGAGTGGCTGACCGCACAGAAGGACATCGTAACGATCGTTCAGCATAATCGCGGGGAATGGCGGGGGCAGAAAATCCTCAGGCGCAGCTGGGGTTATTTCATGAACCTTGCCTTCAAGGTTTCGGCGGGAAAGTATGTCTGCATGGTCAGCGACGACTGCCTTCTGGTCCCTGGCTGTATCCAGAACGGCGTCACACATTGTGAGTCAAAACTTGCGGCTGGCGAAAAAATCGGGGCTGTTGCTTTTTTCTGGCGTAATTGGCCCGAATCGAAACGCTACTGCGTGGGCCGGACTATTGGTCGGAAGTTGTTCGTCAATCACGGACTTTACCTGCGTGATGCACTGGAGCACGTTCGGTTCATTGATGAGGAGCGATACTTCTTCTATCACGCCGACGCAGACCTCTCTCTGAAAATATGGGATGCTGGTTACGCGATCATTGAATCCCCTGCTTCGTTCGTGGAGCACTACTCGCACGCCAATGGAGCCGTTCGGGCTTCCAACTTCGAGGGACAAAAGAAGGACTGGAGCGCATACGCTGCCGCATGGACTGGCAAGTTCCACGAACCTGACGCGGAATTTGACGGCGACTGGGTCGAAGCGGACTACACGGATATGACCAAGACCGCCGAGAAATTTCGTGCCCTCATGAGTTTTGGAAAATCTGCAAATGACCGCCTTCTCCAGCGCGGCCTGAAGCCGATGCTGGCCATGATCGGCGTGCTCGGCTTTGCCCAGGCAGTACTTCGAACATTGCGAGGAAAAAAAACATGATCACTTCAATCCTTGCGTTCGCCGCCGCGATGGCCGCGGGTGTTTCGGGTTTCGGCGTCCTGCATCCTGATCTGCTGATCGCCGAGTGGTTGTAACCAGGCTGATGGGCGGGATCGGAAACCAGCTCTTTCAGTACGCCGCCGGCCGGCAGGTGGCGGAAAGGAACAACACGGCGCTCGCTTTGCACGCGCCGCAGCTGGAGCGTAATGTTGAAAATATAACTCCGCGAAAATATGCGCTCGGCGCTTTCCGCATCACCGAGCGTATTGCATCGGACGCTGAGGTCAGGCAGCTGACACTGCGCGACCGAATGACGGGCTCGGTGACGCGGGCCTTACTCAAGATTGGTTCGCCTGAGCGACGCCGCGAGTTCTTTGAGAAGTCCTCCCGCTACGATCCGGCATTCGAGGAGCTGGGATGCAACGTCTACCTGAGCGGATACTTCCAGAGTGAAAAATATTTTCATTCGATCCGCGACGTTCTGCGCAGTGAAGTGCAGCTGAAGCACCCGATGTCCGGAAGTGCAGCTGAAGTAGCAGAGAGAATAAGGAATGAGCCTGCTGCGGTATCGATCCACTTTCGTCGCGGTGACTACGCAACAAATCCAGCGGCAGCGGGTCATCATGGAGTATTGCCGCCTGATTATTTTCGCGCAGCAATGGCGGAGATTTCAAGATGTGTGCAGCGTCCGCACTTCTTTGTTTTTTCCGATGAACCTGACTGGGCCGAGACGCACATGAACGGCGCTGCGTACACGGTTGTTCGTGGAAAGGGGAAGACTGACGCTGAAGACATGATGCTCATTGCGGCCTGCAGGCATCACGTCATCAGTAACAGCAGCTTCAGCTGGTGGGGTGCGTGGCTTTCGGACAACAATGGGAAAATTGTGATAGCCCCGCGAAAATGGTTTGTAAAACCCGGTGAGGACAGCTCGGACATAGTTCCAGCCGGCTGGCTGAGAGTTTGAGGCAATAGCGTGAGGTATTTCATCGTGGGACCGGTACCTCCCCCACTCGGAGGAATAAGCGTTTACGTTGACCGGCTTTCCCGCCAGCTTCGCATGCAGGGCCACACAGTCAGCAATATCGACTTCGCTCGCCATGGGTTCCTGAAAAGACTGTTTTGGCTCATGAGAATCGTGCTGGATCCGCGCCGCACGACAATTGACGTGCACGCCTTCGATTTCTCCGCGATGGGGGCAGCGCTGCTCCGTCCTTTCGGAAAAAAGGTTACCTACATGGATCACAATACGCTTTTGTATCGGCGGAAGGTTGGTGGCGTACGCGCACGGATACTGAAGCGCTTTCTACTCAGGGCGAGGGAAGTCTCATTCGTAAGCGCAGAAGGCCTGAAGTTCTATCAGGATAACGGATTCACATTTACAAATGCGATCGTCAAGAACGCGTATATTCCGCCCCCGGTCCACGACGAAGCCAGGATCGTTTCCGGCTACTCCGCAGAGACGCGCAAGTTTCTTGAGCGGCGGCGTCCTGTCCTTGTGGCGAATGCATCCCAGATAGTTTTTGAGAACGGACAGGACCTTTATGGGCTCGACCTATGCGTTGATCTCGTTCTCGCCTTGCGCGCCGAATTTCCCGAAATCGGGCTCGTGCTGGCGCTGGCCAATGCTGATCAGAACCCGGAATACCTGGCTTCACTTAAAGGGCGCATCAAAGATGCGGGTGCGGCGGCCGACTTCTGTTTCCTGACGGGGCAGCAGGAGCTATGGCCGATCTTTCGGCATGCTTCACTCATGCTGCGGCCCACGACTGGAGATGGATA
>JBKJPM010000122.1:0-12559 GCA_046595175.1 Gemmatimonadaceae bacterium | reverse complement strand
ATTGCTCGTCGCAAGTCCCGGAATAAGTCCTTCTGCACCACCGCTCAAGGCCGCGGCCGATCACGGCGTTCCGATAGTGAGCGAAGTGGAGATTGCTCTTCGCGCTCTTCCGAAGCCCAAGCTCATTGCGATAACGGGAACCAACGGTAAGAGCACCGTTACCGCGTTGATTGCTCACCTTTTTCGCGGCCTTGGCGCGACAGCTGTTGAGGCAGGCAATATCGGAACGCCACTTTCCTCTATAGCGCTCAGCGATGGTCAGCCCGACTGGGTAGCGCTCGAGATGTCATCGTTCCAGCTACATGACACTCCCTCGCTTGCGCCCGAAGTAGGCGTACTGACCAACCTCTCTCCAGATCATCTCGACCGGTACGGGTCGGTAAAACAGTACTATGCGGACAAGTCGCTGCTTTTCAGGAATGCTTCAGATCGTTCCAACTGGGTTATAAATGGCGATGACGCACAAGTCGCCAGGATGACGCATGGCATTCGGGGAAGGCTGTACCGGTTCAGTCTCAGGGGCGACGGAGATGCCTTCTTGTTACGAGAGAATGGGGAGGGCGTTCTCGTTCTCAAGGGAAAGCCTGTGCTCAAGGCCTCCGAGCTTCCTCTCCTCGGAGAACACAATGTTGCGAACGTGCTTGCAGCGCTGCTTGCAGTCTCGATTTCACATCCGAAATTCCAGAAGGCGGACGCGCTGGCCATGTTGGCCAACGCAACAAAGACATTCAAGGGATTGTCGCACCGGCTCGAAGTCGTAGCCGAGAAAAGCGGCGTACTCTGGATCAACGATTCGAAGGCTACGAATGTAGAGTCAACTCTCGTCGCGGTTCAAAGCATGACCCGGCCCTTCGTGCTACTTCTGGGGGGAAGGCACAAAGGAGAGCCGTACGCCTCGATTATCCCCGCATTCAAGAAACTCGGGAAAAAAGTGATCGCCTACGGGGAGAGCGCCGGGCAGATTGAAAATGAATTGAAATCGGCAGTGGACGTCGAGAGAGCGGGAAACGATTTTGAATCCGTGATTGAAGCTGCGAAAAAAAGCGCGACTGAGGGAGACGCCGTGTTGTTATCGCCGGCGTGCTCCAGCTATGACATGTTCAGCAATTTCGAGGAGCGGGGCGGGAAATTTCGCTCGCTTGTCGAGGCGATGAAATGAGCGAAGCAGTTGCTGCAGGCGTCCGGTACCGGTGGCGCGTTGGTTGGGAGGCGCGCGCTCTCATTGTCCTCACCTGGGTTCTCCTCGCCTGGGGACTGGCGACAGTTCACAGCGCCAGCGCAATCACAGCGATGCAGAACGGCTACGGCAATTTCTTTTTTGTCTCGCGCCAGCTCCTGGGCATTCTGGTGGGCCTCGTACTGTTCGCGATCGCCGCGAAAAAGGACGCTGAGGTTTGGGAGAAGCTTGCATGGCCGCTGATGATTGCGACGATCATCATGCTCGCGCTGGTGATCATGCCCTTTACGAAATCCATTGCTCCCGCCGTGCACGGCTCGAGGCGTTTCCTGTTCGGGCGCTCCATCCAGCCGTCGGAAATTGCAAAGCTCGCCGTGATTGTGTGGACTTCCATGCTACTCGTGAAGAAAGGCGACCAGATGCGCCACCTGAGAAAGGGGTTGCTCCCATTTCTGGTGGTGATTGGACTGCTGGACATCCTTGTCGTCCTCGAGCCCGATCTCTCCATCGCGATGATGTACACGCTCGTTCTTGGCATCATTCTTTTTGCAGGCGGCGTCCGCATCGGACACTTCGTAGCGCTCGGCGTGTTTGCGATTCCCGTTTTATGGAATCAGATGCAGCGGCTTAACTACGTGCTGCTGCGCATGACTTCATTTATTACTCCAGATAGTGCGCCCGAACATGTGGGCTACCAGCTCAAGCAATCCCTGATCGCTGTAGGATCGGGGCAGCTTGTCGGAGTAGGCTTTGGCCGGGGAAGACAGCAATACGGGTTCCTTCCATTTGCCTACGACGATTTCATTGGCGGAACGATCGGCGAAGAACTGGGATTTGTCGGGCTCACGCTGCTCATCCTGCTTTTTGCCGCCTATGCCGCGCTCGGCTTCCGTATTGCAAAGAACGCCAGGACTCCATTTCTCCAGTACACCGCCATCGGTATCACTGTGACGACAGTAATAACTGCGTACCTCCACATAGGTGTTGCCATCGGACTCCTGCCAACCACGGGACTTACGCTTCCATTTATTTCCTATGGCCGGTCCAACCTGGTCCTCACGTTGCTTATGACTGGCATTCTCGTGAACATCGGCAGTACCCGCGAAAAAGTTCATGGGGCTGATGCGACGAATCCCACGATCGCGCGTTCCGGCATCCTCGAACCGGCAGGCAGGTTTTAGATGCGGGTTGTCTTTGCCGGCGGCGGAACGGGCGGGCACTTGTATCCCGCGATCGCGATCGCGCACGCGCTCATGAAACAGTCCGCGGATGTCCAGCCTTTCTTCATCGGCGCTCGCCGCGGAATTGAAAGGGAGGTGCTTCCGGGTACAGGCTTTCCGTACGAGCTGCTCGAGCTGCATCCGTTGTATCGCAGCCGAGTCTGGGAGAACTGGAAGACTGTCATAGGCGCGTTTAGTGCCTGGCGCACGATTGGAAAACATTTCCGTGAGCAGCGGCCGGCCTGTGTTGTGGGAACGGGAGGATACGCATCGGGGCTTGCTCTCGCATATGCGGCTGTTCACGGAATTCCGATCATTCTTCAGGAACAGAATAGCCATCCCGGAATTACAGCCCGCTTTTTCAGCCGGTACGCAAAGCAGATACATGTTGGTTTTCCGGAGGCGCGGCTCCTGCTTTCCCGGAAAACCAGTGCCGCTGTGTGCGATACCGGAAATCCCATCGAGCCACCTCCTGATCCCATGCCGGACAAAGTTGATGCACATGCGCGCTGGAGTTTTCCCGAAGACACTAAAGTTTTGCTGGTGTATGGCGGGAGTCAGGGCGCAAAGGCGATCAATGACGTCGTGGGCCGATGGATCGAACGCGGGCTGCCGGACGGACTTCGCGTTATCTGGGGCACAGGCAAGAAAAGCTACGATGACTATGCCGGCTACGAATCCGCTGCCGTACGCGTTCGGCCTTATCTCTCACCGATCACTGAAGCATACGCTGCTGCCGATTTTGCCATCTCTCGCGGCGGAGCCATGGCGACAGCGGAGCTTTGCGCATGGGGAATTCCGCCGATCGTTGTGCCGCTCCCGACCGCAGCTGCTGATCACCAGACTTCCAATGCGCGGGCGCTTTCTCTGGCCGGAGCCGCGGAATGGATTCCCCAGCCAGAGTTTAGTGTAGATCATCTGGACAGCTCTGTGCGCCGCCTGCTCGACAACCCGTCCGAGCTGGAAGCACGTAAGAAGGCGACACTTTCCCGATCGAGACCCAACGCGGCAAATTCCATTGCGAGATCGATTCTCGACCTCTTGGAATCCGCTTCATAGTGCTGCTCGACTCCAAAGACGTACGCCCCGTCCACTTTGTTGGAATAGCGGGAGCGGGCATGCGCGCGCTCGCTGAGCTTTTTGTGAGGCGCGGAGTAGCTGTGACCGGCTGCGACAACAACATTGAATCAGCATCTGATCTGGCCGGGAAGGGGATTCAACTGCTCGGCAGTCACAATGCACTGCACGCGGAGTCCGCGCGGGCAATCGTAATATCATCGGCGATAAAGAGGGAGATGCCAGAGCTCCTGCGCGCGCGCGAGCTTGGAATTCCCGTAGTTCGGCGGGCTGAAGCCCTTGGTGAAGCAGTAGCCGGAAAGGAGCTGGTTGGAGTTTCCGGAACTCACGGAAAGACTACGACCACTGTGATGACGACGGAGGCCCTCTCCCGCGCCGATCTGCGTCCGACGGGAATCGCCGGCGGGCGTGTTGCCTCCTGGGATGGAAACCTTAGTGCCGGCGGCGATGATATTTTTGTCGTCGAAGCGGACGAATATGACCGCTCCTTCCTGGCTCTTAAGCCGACAGTTGCTATCGTAACCAACATCGAAGCTGATCATCTCGACATCTATTCCGACCTCGATGATATCCGCGGAGCGTTCTCGAAGTTCGTGGCCCCGGCGCGGTGCATTGTGCTTTGCTCAGACGACAAAACCGCAAACACGCTTCCCACTCCGAGCACCGCCGAAGTGATTCGCTATGGAACGGAGTCTCCAGATGCCAGGCTCGTGGCCAGAAACATCCATCCGTCGGCTAGCGGCACCAGATTCGATGTGCTGTATGACGGCAAGAGTTTCTGCTCCGTGGAGCTCCCCATTCCAGGCGTTCACAACGTGCGGAACGCGCTTGCGGCGATTGGTGCCGGAATAGCGCTCGACGCAAATCCGGAAAGACTGTGCGAAGGTCTTGCGGGCTACAGTGGGGTCGAGCGCCGCTTCCAGCGGCTTGGAGAGTTCCAGGGGGCGGCCCTGGTGGACGACTATGCGCATCACCCAAGCGAAATTTCCGCGACGCTGCAGGCGGCGCGCGCAACATTCCCCGGAAGACGCATAGTCGCGGTGTTTCAGCCTCACCTTTATTCCCGGACGCGGGACTTCGCAGCTGAATTTGCGGGGTCGCTTGCCACCGCCGATCGGACATTTCTTCTTGACCTGTATCCTGCGCGTGAGCAGCCAATTCCCGGAGTATCATCGCAATTGATTGCCGACGAAATGCGGCGAATCGGTCGCCCGCCCGCCTGGGAGGGTCCGCGGACGGATTCTTCTCGTGCAATTATTGAAATTCTCCAAAAGGGAGATGTCATCATAACAATCGGCGCCGGCGACGTTACCAAGACTGCATACGAGCTAAAGCAGGAGCTCAGCGCTTCTTGACCGAGATTCCCGGGGAGACGATTGCTCCGCCGCGAAAGAAGCGCGGGTGCCTAGTTCTGGTTTTCCTGCTGTTGGCTGTGACATCACTCTGGTGGGGGCGATTCCTGCTGTCGCAGTTGGCGTTCTTTCGTATTCGGGAAGTCGAAGTTGTTGGAACGCACTTCCTCGACCCGGCGAAAGTTGTCGCCCGTATGCGTGTTGATACGCTGCGGTCCATCTGGGACGAAACAGACACATACAGGTATCGAGTGGCATCACACCCGCAGGTGACGTCGGTTAGCATCGAGCGGAAGCTTCCGTCCAAGCTTGTTGTGCATATTCAGGAGAACCCTCCAGTTGCACTTGTTCCCACCACGACTGGGTTTCTCACATTCGATTCGGCGGGCCGCGCGCTTCCAATCGACCCGCGGAATACAGCGCCCGACCTTCCAATCGCCCCTCAGCCCGACACTGCGATTCTCTCGCTCCTCGGGAGAATCCGGGCGGTCAACCCCTTGATTTTCGAGCGAGTCAGCGAGATTAGTCGGCCAACCCCCCAGGAATTCCTGATCCTGCTGTCGGCAGGGCAGCGAAAACTTTCTTCTGCGCCGCCGGACAGTTCAGCATTAGATTCGACGGTGACAGAGCTGCCGGTGCTGCGCGTTCGCGCAGCGTTGGGGGTGACCGTTACACGTTTGACCGATATCTTTCCCGTTGAAACTGATCTCAAACGCCGTCAGGTAAAGGTCGTTGAGCTTGACTTACGCTATCGCGATCAAGTGATCGCAAGGCTGCAATGAACCCGGAACGCATCGTAGCGGGTCTCGACATAGGATCGGCCAAGACAACGGCGGTGATCGCGGAAGCGGTTTCCGACTCGAATCGCGTCGTCACAATCAAGATCCTCGGCGTTGGCCAGGCGCGCACAACCGGTCTGCGTCGCGGGATAGTCTCCGACATAGAGGAGACGACCCGCTCAATCAAGAAAGCGATTCAGGATGCCGAACGGATGGCGGGAACGCCGATTGACTCGATCTACGCTGGAATAGCGGGCGAGCATGTACGCGCGATGACCAGCACAGGCGTTGTGGCGGTGAACGGCGACGAAATTTCCGCCGGAGATGTGACTCGCGCCAATGACGTGGCCCGTGCGCAGCCAATTCCGCAGGATCGCGAGCTTCTGCATGCAATTCCCCAGGAATATTCGGTGGACAAGAACCAGGGAATCCGCGATCCCATCGGGATGATAGGTACGCGTCTCGAAACCGAGATGTACCTCGTAACCATCGGCAGCTCACCCGCCACCAATCTTCGAAAATCAGTTGAAAAGGCCGGATATCACGTGCGTGAGCTGGTGCTGGAGCCTCTTGCCAGCTCGTGGGCGGTGCTCACCGAAGACGAAAAGGAGCTGGGCGTTGCGCTCCTGGAGATGGGAGCTGCTACCACAGACATCGCGGTATTTCATGAGGGGAAGATCCGCCATCTGGGAACGATTCCCTTCGGCGGAAACAATGTCACGAGCGACATCGTGCATGGCATTGGTGTGACGCAGGCGGACGCCGAACGGTTGAAGGAGCGGTATGGCTGCGCATATGAGCAGATTGTGGATCCTGACGACGTCCTGCAGCTGCCGAGCACTGTCGCGCAGGGCGAGCGGCAGATTCCGAGACAGGTGCTCGCGCACATAATCCACCAGCGAATGGATGAAATCTTCGATCTGGTTCGCCGCAACATTGACGAAGCAGGGTGGGGCAAGAGACTCAGCGCGGGAATCGTGATGACGGGCGGCGCCGCGGGAATGGAGGGCATGGGAGACCTCGCTGCCGACTCCTTTGGAACGGGAGTGCGAATCGGTTCTCCTGCAGAACACATTGGCGGCCTTACCGATGCAGTGGAAGCTCCGCGCTTTGCCACAGTGGTCGGCCTGGCTTTGTACGGTGCGAACCGCCTCATACTCGGCGGCGGCCAGTCATCCAATCGTCGGAAGATGAATTCGCCGGCGATGAATGATCTCGGCAAAAAACTCAAGAACTGGCTCCAGGACTTCTTCTAGAATTTATCTCGGCGGACGGTTTGCCCTGCGGGCGGCGTTACACATAGGGCACGTAGTACACACGTAAGGCACGTAGAACTACAAGAAACAACGGCAACTGATTTGGGGGAACTGCACGGACTTTTAGTCGCGAGTGCGGTTCCCCCATTTTTTTGCACTTCTACGTGTTCTACGGGCTTTTCCTACGTGTCCTACGTGTAACGCCGCCCGCAGGGCAACCTTTCCGAGGCGCATGGACTTGCTCGGAATCGCGAGCCCCCTGAAATGCAGTGACGCGCTTCGCCCCTTAAAAGTCACTAACATTTCTTGCTTGGTCCACATTGTGGAAAAGAGGCAGTTTTATGAGGTAGGGGAAATCTCGTAAAACGTGAAGTTGCGTATTGATACAGCGCTGGAGGCTGTCATATATTGGCAACTGCTTTTATCCACAAACCTTCCTGCTGCACTGGAGTAAATAGCGCGATGAATTTCGAGTTCGAGGAGAGCGCATCGCAGAACGCCCGCATGAAGGTCGTGGGTGTTGGTGGCGGTGGCGGCAATGCCGTCAATCGCATGATCGAAGAACACCTCGAAGGCGTCGAGTTCATATCGGTTAATACCGATGCCCAGGCGCTCTTGAATTCCAAGTCTGACGCGAAGGTCCAGATTGGAAAGAAGCTGACGCGCGGACTTGGCGCAGGCGCACGGCCTGACATCGGCAAGCAGGCGATCGAAGAAAGCAGGGATGAGGTTGCGCGCATGATTGCCAACTCCGATCTCGTCTTCGTCACATGCGGCATGGGTGGTGGTACAGGAACCGGTGCTGCTCCTGTGGTCTGCGAGCTTGCACGCGAAGCTGGTGCACTGACGGTTGGAATCGTCACAAAGCCCTTCCTGTTCGAAGGCCGGAAGCGGATGCGTCAGGCGGAGCTGGGAATCGCCGAAATGCGAAAGCACGTAGACACCATGATCGTGGTGCCGAACGAGCGCCTCCTAGCAGTGGTAGGCAAGGGGATTCCCTTCCAGGACGCACTCAAGAAAGCAGACGAAGTCCTGCTGCATGCGACGCAGGGTATATCCTCCCTGATCAGCGTGACGGGATTGGTGAACGTTGACTTTGCAGATGTTCGCACCGTGATGCAGGCAGGCGGATCGGCCCTCATGGGAACGGGAATGGGCCGCGGCGAGAACCGCGCCGTCGAAGCCGCGCAGCAGGCAATTGCCAGCCCGCTCCTCGATAACGTCTCGATCTCCGGCGCTACCGGCGTGCTCGTCAACATCACAGGCGGCGCCGACCTTACTCTCGGCGAAGTGCACCAGATCAACGAAATCATTCACGATGCAGTTGGTGAAGACGCCGAGATCATTTTCGGCGCTGTGCACGAACCCGCAATGCAGGGAGAGATTCGGGTCACCGTTATTGCGACCGGGTTTGACCGGGCAGTTCAGGGTGCGCTTGCACCGTCTGCCACTGCCAACACGGGAATGCAAGCAAGATCGATCCCCTCTGTGATTCCATTCCCTGCACAGAAGCTCTCGCGACCGAATTCCGGTATTTCGCAGCGCCCGCTAAACAGCGATATTGCGCGCCGCGTTACTCAGATCAACCCACCATCGTCACAACAGGACAAGCTCGACCGTGGTGATCAGGATTTGAGCGACATGGAAATACCGACATTCATTCGGAGACAGATGGATTGAAGGCTACAACCGCACGACTTCTTACCTATTCGATAGTTGGCGGGCTCGCATTTGTTGCAATGCGAGCCACTCCGCCTCTACCCGCTTCGCCATCGCTTCGAGCGCCGGCGAGCGTTGCGTCGTTGTTCGAGTTCGTGCATCAGGCTGCCAACGAGATCGCTCCTGAAGTATCCGTGGCTCCGCTGATGGTGGTTGCGAACGACAAGGACAAGGTCGATACGGTTGTCGTGGCTGGTGTGATCCACTCAAATCTTTTCAACGCGATTGACGAGGCAGCGGGTGAAGCGCTTCCTCGCGGCGCACGAAATGGACTGGCGTTTTCCCTGGCCGATATTTTTGAATACCGCGTTGACATGAGCCGCGACCTGCAGGAAGGCGATCAGTTTCATATCCTCTTAGAGCGTGTGGAGAAGCCGACCGGTGCCGTTGTCGTGAACAAGGTTCTGGCTGCGCGCCTGGCGCTTTCAGGGAATGACTACGATGCGATTCATTTCAAGAGCGACGCTACGAGCGGAGAATACTTCGACTCGAACGGCCGCTCGCTTCGCGCGGCTTTTCTCAGAGCGCCTGTAGCATTCCGCCGTATCTCCAGCTTCTTCGGTCTCCGCTTTCATCCGATACTTGGAAGGTGGCGTAACCATGCGGGAACGGATTACGCTGCTGCGTCTGGTACACCCGTTCGCACGATTGGCGACGGGATTGTCATCTTCGCAGGCCGGAAGGGCGGATACGGCAATGTCATCGATATTCAGCATCGCAACGGCTTTGTCAGCCGTTATGGACACCTGCGTGGCTTCGCGCGCGGCATTCGTCGCGGTGCCCGCGTAGATATCGGAAAGACAATAGGCTTCGTGGGAATGACGGGACTGGCGACAGGCCCACACCTTCACTTTGAAGTTCTGGTCGGCGGCAGGCAGCGCGATCCGCGCGTTGCCCTTAGAATGCACGGCGGGGAGCCGATTCCCATGCGCGAGCAGTCCACGTTCCAGAGACAGCGCGACAACTCGCTGGGATCACTGCTGGCTGACAAGGGCGGTACGGACTGATTCCGTCTGACGGAACGAATTAGCTCGCCGAGTTGGCGGGCTTTTTTTTGCCGTCTCTGCGGCATGTCGTTATTGTAACTTTGAGCGATGAGCAGAATTCTTCGCCGCGAAGGCGATCTTCCCAACCGGTCCCTCTGGCAGAAAATCAAGGACGTTGCGCTTACGGACGTGACGGCGATCGCCCGGGGCTCCACGATTCAGGGATCGCTGGAATCGCTCGAGGCACTGCTGCTTGAGGCGGATTTTGGTGTGGCGACAACGATGAAACTGGTTGCGGAGGTCGAGCATCAGGCCAGGCGAGGATCCATCAAGTCGCAGGATGACTTCATGACTGCCCTGCAAACTGGAATCGCGAACGCTCTTTCCTCAGGGAATAACGAGTCAGAGCTGCAGCTATCCGGGTCACCAACAGTGATACTAGTGCTGGGGGTCAATGGAGCCGGTAAGACGACATTTATTGGTAAACTTTCTTCCAGGCTGCGAGCGCAGGGAAAAGCAGTTCTTGTCGGAGCCGCTGACACTTTCCGCGCGGGCGCTATCGACCAGCTCCGGACATGGGCAGCGCGTACCGGAGCGGAATTCGTAGGCGGACAGCCTGGCTCCGATCCGGCAGCGGTGGCATTTCAGGCCATAGATGCGGGGGTCACGAAGGGGATGGATGTCGTGATTGTGGATACAGCAGGAAGACTTCATACAAGCGCGTCACTGATGGAAGAACTCAAGAAGATCAATCGCGTGATCTCGAAGCGACTGCCTGGCGCGCCTCATGAGTCACTTCTTGTCCTGGACGGAACCATTGGGCAGAACGCGATCGCGCAGGCCAAGACATTTTCGGAGGCGGTTCCCGTTACCGGCATTGTCGTGACCAAGCTGGACGGCACTGCGCGAGGAGGAGTGGTGGTTGCTGTGCACGAAGCCCTGAACATTCCGGTGAAGTTCATCGGCACCGGCGAGCAGGCATCCGATTTAAAGCCATTTGACGCCGATGACTTTGCTTCGTCGCTGCTGGAGGACTGAGTCCACGCCTGAGCGAGGCAGGGAACCGGTGCGCGCATCCCGGGCATCCCTTGAGATGCCGGCAAACTTTCTCAAGGGTGTGGGCCCGAATCGCGCCGAAGCGCTGCGACGACTGGGGATCGTGCTCGCAGGCGATCTGCTCTACCACATTCCGCACCGCTATGAAGATGCGAGCACGGTGCGGAAGATCTCGACACTCCAGGTTGGCGATGACGCGACCGTCGTCGGCCAGGTAATCTCCAAAGGAATTGTTCCAACCCGTAAAGGCCTGCGAATCTTCCAGGCGGTTGTGCGAGACGATTCAGGGATGATTGAAGTGTCCTGGCCGGGACAGCCTTTTCTGGACCGCACAATCAAGAAGGATGACAACCTCCTTCTCTCGGGAACAGTGCGCTTCTTTCATGGCCGCCAGCTCGCTCCACGCGAATTCATCAATCTGGGCGCCGAAGAATCCGGTCTTGCTGGAGGACGAGTGCTTTCCGTCTATCCGGCAACTGAGGGACTTTCATTCAAGGCGATTCGTGGAATTGTGGACGCCAACCTGGACGCGCTTCTCGAGAACGTCAAGGAATACCTGCCGCGCAGAATTCTGGATTTATCCGAGCTGCCTGACCTCGCCGACGCCTTCAGGATGGTTCACCGGCCGAAGTCGCTTGCCGAAGCGATGCGCGGTCGCGACAGGCTCGCGTTTGAGGAGCTGCTGTTCCTCCACATCCTGCACCGGCGCGCGAACCTGATCGCCCGGCAACGGCGGGTGGGAATTTCTTTCCGAAACCGGCGGGATCTCACTACCAGGCTTCGCGAGGCGCTGCCATTCAGCCTCACGAACTCGCAGCTGCTCGCAATCAAGGAGATTGTGGGCGACATGTGCAGCGACCAGCGCATGCACCGGCTGCTGCAGGGAGACGTTGGAAGTGGCAAGACGATTGTTGCGCTATTCGCATCCCTGCTTGCCCTGGAGAACGGATATCAGGCCGCGCTCATGGTGCCGACTGAACTGCTGGCGGAACAGCATCATCGCAGCATTGGAAAAATGCTGGAGCCCGTGGGCATCGAGCCGCTCCTGATCACCGGCAGTCAGTCCGCAAAAGTACGCAAGAGAGCCGCGGAGATGACATCATCCACCGATCCACTGCTGGTGATTGGAACGCATGCCCTGGTGCAGAAGGACACGCTGTTTGGCCGGCTTGGTTTCGCAACGATCGACGAGCAGCATCGCTTCGGAGTTGAACAGCGTGCTGCGCTTAGCGCCAAAGGCGAGATGCCCGACGTTCTGCTCATGAGCGCCACCCCGATTCCGCGGTCGCTGGCGCTCACGATGTACGGTGACCTGGATGTAAGCACCCTAACCGAACGTCCTGCTGGGCGGCAGCCGATTTCAACGGTGATGCGACCGGGCTCGGCTCGTGAAAGGGTTATGGAGTTTGTGCTGAAAGAGACCGGCAAGGGACGACAGGCATACATTGTTTACCCGGTCATCGAAGAGTCTGAGAAGACCGACCTGAAAGCGGCGACTACGATGTATGAATCAATGGCGGCTGGCCCATTTACGGACCGTCGCGTTGCACTAATTCACGGCAGAATTCCCACAGCCGAGCGGGATGCAACGATGCGCGACTTTCGCGACGGAAAGATCGACATTCTTGTTGCCACCACGGTAATCGAAGTCGGCATCGACGTGTCCAATGCGACGGTAATGCTGATCGAGCATCCCGAGCGTTTCGGACTTTCACAGTTGCATCAGCTTCGCGGACGGGTCGGGCGCGGCGCCGCGGCTTCCTACTGCATCCTGCTCGGCGACGTGAGTCCCGAAGCTGCCGACAGGCTGCGAATTTTCATCGAGACGGAAGATGGTTTTGAGATCGCGCGCGCCGATCTTCGGATGCGGGGAATGGGAAATCTTTTTGGCCAGGAACAGAGTGGGCTCGCCGGATTCCGAATTGCTGACCCCATTC
>JBKJPM010000030.1:0-8294 GCA_046595175.1 Gemmatimonadaceae bacterium | reverse complement strand
GATGATTCTTCCCGGGATCTGACGCTTGAATTCATCGCGGGTGGCAAAGAACGCTGCGTGCGGGCCACCGAATCCGAGCGGAACACCGAAGCGCTGACTGTTTCCAACCACGATGTCAGCGCCCCACTCACCCGGCGGGACAAGCAGAACAAGACTCATCAAATCAGCTGCCACTGTAACAAGCGCATCAGCTGCATGCGCGCGTGAACAGATAGCCCGGTAATCCTCGACAGCGCCGTCCGTAGTCGGATACTGGAGGAGCACCCCGAAAATACTCGCGTCGAACTCGGTCTTGGTGACGTCGCCGGTGACCACTGGGATCCCTCGTGCTTTCGCGCGGGTTTTCACGACGTCGATCGTCTGCGGGTGGCAGCTGTCCGAAACGAAGAACGTTTCCTTGCCTTCTCCGCCCTTCATGCCGTAGCTCATTGTCATGGCTTCCGCAGCGGCTGTCGCTTCATCGAGGAGCGAGGCGTTTGCAATCTCCAACCCGGTGAGGTCGATCACCATGGTCTGGAAATTCAGGAGTGCTTCCAGTCTCCCCTGTGCAATCTCGGCCTGGTAGGGCGTGTACGCGGTGTACCAGGCTGGATTTTCGACAATGTTGCGCTGAATCACCGGAGGCGTGATCGTGCCCGAGTATCCCATTCCGATGAAAGAGCGAAATACACTGTTTCGCTTCGCCATCTCACGAAATTCAGCCAAAACGCGGTGCTCACTCATTCCGCTCGCGAGCTTCAGTCCGCCGCGATACCGGATTCCTTCGGGAACGGATGCATCTATGCGCTCGTCCAACGTCCTGTGTCCGAGCAGCGCGAGCATTTCGGCGACATCTTCCGGTGAAGGCCCGATGTGGCGCGGGACGAACGATTCGGCGGGTGCAAGAGAGCTATCCGCCTGCTTTATTGTAGTGGCCATGATATTCGGAATTTAACATGACCTCCCACCCCAAGCCCCGCTGGCGGCTCCTTTTCGTGCCGCCCAGAGACGGTCCGGAAAACATGGCTCGCGATGTCGCCCTGCTGAACCTTTCGCGCAGCACGGGCGAGTGCGTGCTCAGCATTTATTCCTGGCTGACTCCGACGCTTTCACTCGGCCGCAATCAAACCGCGAAAGGGCTGTACGACACCGAACTTATTGCTGCTGAAGCAATTGATGTAGTCCGACGGCCCACTGGAGGCCGAGCAATCATGCACGATCATGAAATCACGTACGCCGTGACCGGACCGAACGCCTTCGGCGGCACCCTCTGGGCTGCGTACGAACAGATCAACGAGCTGCTTCTCTCCGGCCTCCGGAGTCTCGGTGTACCCGCTCAACTCGCAACACCGCAAGGCAGCGCACCTTTGCCCGAACTTTCGCCCTGCTTCGCAGAGCCGGTGAAGGGTGAGCTGATCGCGCTCGGTAAAAAACTTGTTGGCAGCGCTCAGTACCGGGAAAACGGGGCTTTCCTGCAGCACGGGTCGATTCTCATCGAAAACGATCAGGACCGGCTGGCTCAGCTCACCCTCGGGGACGGACCGGCCGAACCCGAGTCGTCTCCCGCCACCCTACCCGCCACCCTAACTGATCTCCTCGGCCGTGCTGTGACTCCGCGCGCCATGGCCGATGTGCTATTCGATGCAGTTAGAATGCATCAGGATTGCGACGCGTCGCCATTGGATGAAGCAGAAATTCGAAATGCTGCCCTGCTGCTGCGGCCGAAGTTTGTCGATCCACTGTGGACATGGCGCCGCTAAAGGTTCATTGTTGCGTCGCCACGATGACAACCCTGTGACTTTCCGGAAGCGGCGCCACCAATGATGCGCTTCATTCTCGCCAGACTGATCCAGACCGCGGCTGTGTTGGTCTTTGTCGCGGCCATCACTTTTGCCCTTGTCCACCTTGCCCCGGGCGACCCCTTCTCAGCGGCGGTGGACAATCCCGATATTTCCGAGGCGGTCAGGCAGCAATGGCGCACATCGTACGGACTCGACAGGCCGCTTCCCGTACAGTTCGTGAAATATGTGGCGAGCGTCGCGCACGGTGAATTTGGATGGTCCTTCTCGAAGCACATGCCAGTAAATGAAGTGATTGGCGTCGCACTTCCGCGCACGCTTGTCCTTATGGGTTCCGCGCTCTTCCTCGGCTTTTTCATCGGCGCCCTGACGGGACGGATTCAGGCTGCTCGCAAAGGATCTGCAACCGACCGGACGATTTCCGGGATCTCGCTCTTTTTCTACTCGATGCCGGATTTCTGGCTCGCGCTCATTGTTCTGCTCACTTTCGCATACTGGATTCCCCTCCTGCCGGCCGGAGGGGCCGCAGATCCACTGCACGAATACCTCAACGGGCCTGCGCGGATTGCCGACACTCTGAAGCACATGGCTCTTCCCGTCGCTACACTCACACTGATTCTTGGTGCGACGGTTGCGCGCTTTCATCGCTCCGCGCTGCTGGAAACATTGCCGTCCGACTTTGTGCGCACCGCCCGCGCGAAAGGACTGAGAGAGCGAACGATCATGCGGCGCCATGCAGAGCGAAACGCGCTCTTCCCCCTGATCAGTCTCATTGGTCTCGCCCTGCCGGCGCTTTTTACGGGTGCTGTTTTCGTCGAGAAGATTTTTGCGTGGCCGGGGATGGGACTCGTGATCGTCAACGCGATCGGTTCGCGCGACTACCCACTGGTAATGGGGACCGTCATCATCGCAAGCGTGCTGGTCGCCGTCGGAAACCTGGTTACCGATTTGTTATACATGGCCGCAGATCCGCGGGTGCGCATTGCTTGATACTGCGGAAGCACCGGTCGCTTGGACACGAGATTCCACTGACGTTGCAAAACGCAAAGTCTTTCTCGCCGTAGGCCTGCTCACACTGCTTATCCTGCTCGCGCTGCTCGCCCCAATGCTCGCGCCGTTCGATCCGTATTCGCAGCCCGACATCCTGCAGATGAGGGCGCAGCCTCCGTCGCTCGCTCATCCGTTCGGAACCGACCCGTTTAGCCGCGACATACTTAGCAGGGTGATTTTCGGAGCTCGTATATCCCTGTCCGTCGCACTCCTCGCTACAGCAATTAGCATCTCGCTGGGAACCGCATATGGCGCGATCTCCGGCTACGCCGGCGGATTTGTGGATTCAATAATGATGCGCCTGCTGGATGCATTTCTCGCCATCCCGCGCTTGCTCCTTGTGCTTGCAATTGTTGCCGTGTGGCGGACGCTGCCAGTTGCCGGGCTGATTCTCGTCCTCGGATTGACCGGATGGTTCATGCTCAGCCGGATCGTGAGGGGTCAGGTTCTTGCGTTGAAAGAGCGTGAATTTGTGCTGTCGGCGGAAGCGCTCGGGGCGACGAAATTCCGGATTTTATGGCGGCACCTCCTACCTAATCTTGTATCTCCAGTCCTTGTTGCGGCTGCATTGGGCGTTGGACAAGTTATCGCCCTTGAGGCAGGATTGTCGTACCTCGGGATTGGCGTAAGGCAGCCGGCGGCAAGCTGGGGAAATATTATTAAGGATGGCGCGGAGCAGATTGGCAGCACTTGGTGGATTTCACTTTTTCCAGGACTGGCGCTGGTGTTCACTGTCATGTGCTTCAACATTCTTGCCGAACACATCCGTGACCGCTTCGCAGGACCAACCGATACTCGATGACTGAGCCACTTCTCTCGATCGAAAATCTTCGCACCTGGTTTCACACCGGATCCGGAATCTCGAAGTCCGTGGACGGCGTGTCGTTCACGGTCAATCCCGGAGAGACAGTTGGAATTGTCGGTGAGTCAGGCTGCGGAAAATCTGTTACCGCGCTTTCGATACTCCGGCTCATTCAGCAGCCTGGCCGCATCGAAGAGGGGAGCCGCATCATGTTCGAAGGGAAGGACCTGGTGACGATTCCCGATCGGGAGATGCGGAAAATTCGCGGAAACAGGATCGCGATGATTTTCCAGGAACCGATGTCCGCGCTGAATCCGGTGTTCACCGTGGGCGACCAGATCGCGGAAGTCGCCCGCATTCACGGGACAGGAAGCCGGAGGGATGCGTGGAATCGCGCGATCGAAATGCTCGCGCTCACCGGCATTCCCGCGCCCGACCAGCGCGCGAAGCAGTACCCCCACCAGCTGTCCGGCGGAATGCGCCAGCGGGTTCTTATCGCGATGGCGCTGGTGATGAATCCGGCCCTGATTATCGCTGATGAACCCACCACAGCCCTGGACGTTACGATTCAGGCGCAGATTCTCGAGCTGCTGGTTGACCTGCAGAAACAATTCGGCACGTCCATCCTGATGATCACGCATGATCTCGGCGTCATCGCCGAAACTGCGTCGCGCGTTGTTGTGATGTACGCGGGCGAGGTTGTGGAGCAAGCGCCCGTGCATCGTCTTTTCAGCGCGCCTCACCATCCCTACACTCAGGGTCTCATGGCTGCGATGCCGCAGCTCGGCACCGAGCGCGAACGGCTGAACGTTATTCCCGGAACCGTTCCAGCCCCGGACAATTGGCCCAAGGGCTGCCGCTTTCATGACAGGTGCCCGTTTGCATGGGATCGCACCGAAAACGAACACCCGCCGCTGTACACCGTCGGTGAAGGCCACATCTCGCGCTGCCACCTCGCCGAGGAGCCGGATCGCCGGAACCATCCGCACGAACCGTTCGTCGTCAACAAGAACACCGGCACATGGGCGGCCGTACGATGAACCCGCCGGAAAATGGCATGCAGCCGCTGCTCGAAGTCGAGAATCTCCAAAAGTTTTTTCCAATCAAGAAAGGCATCCTCGGCCGACAGGTCGGAGCTGTAAAAGCAGTCAACGATGTTTCATTCACTGTCGCGCCCGGTGAGACGCTCAGTCTCGTCGGCGAGTCCGGCTGCGGAAAAACGACAACCGGTCGCTCCATTCTCCGTCTCATCGAGCCGACCGGTGGAAAAGTTCGCTTTGACGGTCGCGACGTTCTCGCCCTTAACAGCCACGACCTCCGTGCACTTCGCCGCGAGATCCAGATCATTTTCCAGGATCCGGTTTCGTCACTGAATCCGCGCATGACAATCGGGGCAACGGTCCGCGAAGCACTCACAATCCACAAGCTCGCGGAAGGCGATGCGGCCAAGGCACGCGTTCGACAGCTGCTCGAAGAGGTCGGACTGCGCGCAGAATACGCGAGCCGATACCCACATGAGTTCTCGGGCGGGCAGCGCCAGCGCATTGGAATCGCACGTGCGCTTTCCGTGCAGCCAAAATTCATAGTGTGTGATGAGCCCGTGAGCGCGCTGGACGTTTCAGTCCAGGCGCAGGTAATAAATCTTCTGCAGGATCTTCAGCGCGAGCACAACCTGACATATCTGTTCATCGCCCACGACCTGTCCGTGGTGAAGCACATATCCGATCGTGTAGCAGTGATGTATCTCGGCAAGATTGTCGAGCTCGCAAAAGCGGATGATCTGTATACCCAGCCGATCATGCCTTACACACAGGCGCTGCTTTCAGCGGTTCCCCTGCCTGACCCGCGAATCCAGAAGCACCGGATCATCCTCAAGGGCGACGTTCCATCTCCGGCAAATCCGCCAACCGGCTGCGTATTCCATCCGCGCTGCCACCATCCAGCCAAGGACGCGGCCTGCGCAAAGATTGTCCCGCCCCTGGAGCTCAAGGCTGACGGACATTATGCGGCCTGCATCAAACAGCCACCTTCGCGCGTAACATGGGAAGAACAGAAGGCCGCAGGTGCTGTAAATCCGCCTGAACACTATCTTCCCGTGGCTGCGCTTCACGCGTAGTCTTGGCAACGCGGCAGTACAACCTTAAGAGGGCAGCATATGGCGCAGGATAAGAATGTGTTCGATCAGCCAAGCGCAGGAACCGTGACGCACGACGAGGCTCCTCCAGGATTTACCGGGCCCGGTGACACTACCGGTTTCTTCGGGCACCCGCGTGGACTGAGCACCCTTTTCTTTACGGAAATGTGGGAGCGGTTCTCCTACTATGGACTGCGACCGCTTCTGGTTCTGTTCATGTCCGCGGCGCTTCTCGATGGCGGCTTCGGTTTCGACAGAGGACAAGCTTCCGCAATTGTGGGCATCTACGCAGCATGCGTTTACCTCGCTTCGCTGCCCGGTGGTTGGGTCGCGGATCGACTGCTTGGACTGCGCCGCGCGATTCTCTATGGTGCTGCGCTCATCTCGGCGGGACACATCTGCATCGGATTGTCCTCATTTGCCCACAGCAAGCTTCCCTTCTTCCTGGGACTGATACTGATCGTTCTGGGAACTGGACTGCTCAAGCCAAATATTTCCGCAATCGTGGGCGACCTGTACCCTGAAGGAGGCGCACGGCGCGATGCAGGATTCTCGATTTTCTACATGGGAATCAACATGGGGGCTTTCTTCGGACAGCTCGTTACGGGATTCCTTGGTGAGACTGTAGGCTGGCACTGGGGCTTTGGGGCAGCGGGCGTGGGTATGCTGATCGGATTCACCGTGTTCGCGACACGTGCAAAAGGCACTCTCGGCACTCTCGGCCTTTCACCAACACGAAATCCTGATTCTGCGAAACAGGCGAAGCAGGAACGCACCGTGAAGATTGCGCTCGGCATTGGTCTCGCTGCGCTCGCGCTCGTTGTATTCATGGCGGCCACTGGCGCGCTCCAGATTAATCCGCAGGCTGTTGGCCAAAAAATGGCCTACGTGCTCGTCGGAATTGCCGTGGTTTACTTCCTCTACCTCTTTGCGGCTGGCGGGCTCACGTCCGCCGAGAAAAAGCGAATTGGCGTGATCGCAGTATTGTTTGTGTTCGCGATTATTTTCTGGTCCGCCTTCGAGCAGGCTCCCACGGCGCTGAATCTCTTCGCGCGCGATTTCACAGACCGACAGCTCGGCGGATTCGAGATTCCCGCTACCTGGTTTCAGTCAATCAACTCGCTGTTCATCATCATCTTCGCACCTGTATTTGCGGCAGTGTGGGTTGGACTCGCGAAGCGACGCGGCGACCTCTCGAGCCCCGCCAAGTTCGCGCTCGGACTTTTTCTCGCCGGACTTGGATTTGTAGTGATGATTTTCGCGGCGAACATTGTCTTCAACAGCGGTGGCACGATCAAGGTTTCGCCCTGGTGGCTCGTCGCGAGTTATTTCTTCCAGACACTGGGTGAGCTGAGCCTGAGCCCCGTCGGCCTTTCCTCCATGACCAAGCTCTCGCCACGCAAATACGTGGGGCAGATGATGGGCATTTGGTTCCTCGCATCATCGATTGGAAACCTTGTTGGCGGTCTCGTCGGTGGAAACGTGGACCCTGAAAAGCTGGAGCAGATGCCGAAGCTATTCACGACGACAACAATTTCACTGATGGTCGCCGCACTCGTGTTGATGGCACTGGTTGTCCCGATACGTAACATGATCAGAGAGTCGCCAACCAATTCGACTACATAAGTAGGACGGGATTTTAAGCAAAAACGGGCGCCCTGTACATCGGGGCGCCGTTTTTTTGGGTTACACGTAGGACACGTAGTGCACACGTAGGACACGTAGAACTGCCTTTTTTGGTTATGCGGCCTTTGGTCCTTACCGGCGGTGGAATGGCAATGACGCGATCGAGTGTTCCCGTGAGAATTGAAGATGCTCCAAAAAGATCCGCTCACCCCAAAGATCATTGGGGCTGCCATGCGGGTGCATACGGCACTCGGCCCAGGACTACTCGAGAAGGCGTATGAGCGTTGCCTCGAACACCGGTTACGCACCCTGGGCTTCAGTGTAGAAACTCAACTGGCTGTTCCAATAGAATTCGAAGGCTTGATAATTCCCGCAGCCTATAGAATTGACATGCTCGTTAATTCAACAGTGCTCGTCGAATTAAAAAGCGTCGAGAAACTTCACGAAACCCATCTTGCGCAAGTCATTACATACTTAAAACTTTCGAAGCTGAAGTACGGCTTACTACTCAACTTCAACTGCGTACGACTAGCAGATGGAATCAAACGAGTATTGAATGAGAGCTGAGTTGCATTTCCCCCAAAAAGCAGTTCTACGTGTCCTACGTGTGTACTACGTGTCCTACGTGTAACCTCAGGCCGTCTTCCGCCCAGAACTACGGCCAGTTGAAAATGCTTGTCGGAATCGACCGCTCACGAGAAACAGCAACGTCACCAGGCTCTCTCCAGAACATTCGCGTTAAGTTCTGACTGGAAAAACGAATCTCGAACTTTCCACCACCCCCCTGGGCGAGAGGAAAACCGAAGTCCACTCTCCACAATCTTTGGGACCTGGGAGGGATCGCAGCAAGCAGGCTAAGTCGCAGTGTGCGGCGGACTGGACTGGTAACTCCTAGCGGCGCATC
>JBKJPM010000293.1:0-4071 GCA_046595175.1 Gemmatimonadaceae bacterium | reverse complement strand
CCATTGCATGAACTTGTGCAGTCCGCCCATTTGGCGAACGAGATCCTCGCCGGGCCTGAGATGCAGATGGTATGCATTGGCGAGGATCATCGAAGCGCCCGACGCTTTGAGATCTTCCGGGTCCAGGGTTTTAACGGACGCCAGAGTACCGACCGGCATGAAGGTCGGGGTTTCCACTGCACCGTGTGGCGTAATGAAAACGCCGGCACGAGCTGCGCCGGCGATGGCAGATATTTCAAATAAAAAGCTCACGGATGTAATCTATTCGGCTGAGCGCACTACTTGGAATTTGTAAGGCGAATGAATCTCGGATCGCCTCGCAGAGATTCCCAGGTCGGATCAACCTTGATGAATGCTGGAGTGATTGCGATGGGCAGCGTTACAATTCTCTCCAATTCTGAAAGTGCTTTTTGTTTGTCGCCCACGATCGTTGCGACAAGTGCAGAGGTCCACGCCACATACCCGGTCTGAAGCGCGTCCTTGGAGGCAGGCATTGCATCCACCCCCTTCTGTGCCAGAGTCAGTGCCGCCTCGCGCTCGCCGAGGTAGGCATGTGCAAGAGAGATAGGCTGCAAAAGTTCGTTTGCCCCCTGAACTGCGACGTCCCCCGCCCAAATCCCGGGCGAAATTGACCGAGCGGCAAGTTTCATCTCTTCACCGGCGTGTCGCATTCCGGCTGGATCCTTCTTGAGGAACGCAAGCATCCCTTTCGCGTAATAGAAATCCAGTCTTTCAATTGCAGAGGAGGGCGGTTTTGCCTCCTGCATGACCTGGAGCAATCTCGGATCCAGGACCGCGGGCCACATTATCGTGTTGTTCAGCGACATCAGATTGCCGGCCAATTCATCTGTACCAGCACTTTGTCCAGCTTGATGCAGGTATTTCAACGCCCCTTGAACATTGGCCGATTCGGCGAGCTCAGTTGACGCAAGCTCATAGTACGGCAGCCATCGCGAAGGGTCGATATTTAAATATTTCTCCGCATACTTCCTTGCTTCAGCGAAATGACCGGTAAAGCGGAGAGATTCAGACAGGTCGAGAAGTGCGACTTCATTGCGCGGATCAAGTTCTATCGCACGTCTGTTTGCGTCGATCGATTCCGACCATTTACCCATCCGTCGGAGCACCCGTGATTTTATCAAATAGGCCGAAACATCATTTGGAGAAAGTTTCTCGGCAATCTCCAGCTCCTGAAGAGCGTGTGCGTAGTCACGATGTCCGTGATAGTAATAGTTCGCCTTGGCGCTGTGAGCGACGGCTGAATTCGGGTCCAGCTCCAGCGCGCGGTCTGCCGCTTTTCTCGCTAGTTCCACCCGTTCCGGACTGGGATTAGCGACGAACCAGAATGCGTCGACGTGGGCGTTGGCCAAGCCCGCATATGCATTGACGAACTTCGGATCGAGATCGATTGCTTTCTGAAAAAGGCCGGCGGCCTTAAGGAAGTCGCGCGCGATCCATCCGTTAAGAAGGGACTGTCCGCGCAGGTAATAGTCGTACGCTTCGACATTGTTGGTCGGCCGCTCGGCGAGTGAGCGCGTGTCCGCCGATGTGAGATGCAAACGGAGTGCGTTTGCGACCTGCTCCGCAACTTTTGACTGAATTTGAAATATTCCCTTGACCTCATCTTCGTAGGGAGCCGACCAGACCTGGGTTCCGTCATCGGTGCGTAATAACGCGGGACTCACGCGAACACGCGAGCGGGACGGGTCGGATTTGTCCCAGCGAACGCTTCCGGTAAGTATGTACGTTACTCCCAGCTCCTTTCCGATTTGTTGGACCGGTTTGTTGCTGTTTGCGTAAGCGCGCACGCTTTGCCTTCCGATAATCCGCAAACCCGATAGATCACCCAGCCGGCTGGAAATCTCTTCGGTCATCCCATCTGCGAAGTACGCGTCTTCGGCCCGGCCGAGATTCTCGAAGGGCAGCACTGCGAGAGAAGGTGTGGTAACGGCTGGGGCCGGGGTCGCTGCGGCACCTGCGCCGCGGATACGGGATACACCATACCCGCTGACTGCCAGGGCAATTACCGCCGCTGCACCAATTACCAGGTTTCGCCTGGAATTGTTTCCAGGCTGATGCGGAAGGATTCCACCGCTGTGCGGAGTCATTGCGCCGCTTGGGGTAGTTGCCGCTTCCAGTTGCGACAGCATTTCCGATGCGGTCTGCGGACGATCGGCCGGACGTTTTTCCAGAGCTCGCATAACTAGCGATGCAAGCATGGGGGGAACAGTAGCGCGTCGCTTGAGAATCGGTTCGGGAGTTTCGGCGGCATGTGCCGCGAGCATCGCCTGCGGCGAACGTGCGGAGAAAACCTGGTAGCCGGTCAACATTTCATATGCGACCGCGCCCACGGCATACAGATCAGCGCGATGGTCGGTGGACGGATCGCCTACTGCCTGTTCGGGCGCCATGTATGCGGGAGTGCCGAGCGCCACACCCATAGACGTCAACGAACTTCCCGGGTCTGTGGATGCGCTCAGTGCTTTCGCGACTCCAAAATCTGCAACGAGTGCGTGTCCACCACTCAGAAGGACGTTGTCAGGTTTGATGTCGCGATGAACAACGCCATGCTCGTGCGCGTAGGCGAGAGCACTCAGCACGTCCCGCAGAATCCGTGCGGCATCGTGCACCGGGAGCTCACCATTCCTCGAAATCCTGGCGCGCAGCGATTCGCCTTCAATGAATGGCATCGTATAGTAGGGCAGTCCGTCACTCGAACCCGCTGCAAGCACTGGAACTATGTGGGGATGGGAAAGTCTGGCCGCAACCTGAATTTCCCTGCGAAAACGCTCCAGGTTGACAGCGGCGGCAAGCTCCGGAGGAAGGACTTTTACAACGACCTTTCTCCCCAGTGAAGTTTCTTCCGCCACGAACACACGTGACATGCCGCCGCCACCCAGCTCGCGCTCGAGGGTGTAGTTGCCGCTTAACGTGCGTTGGAGTTGCTCTTTGAGGTCGGACATGCCGCGGAGGTGGGCTGAAAGGCGAATTTACGACTAAAAAACCTGCCTGCAATGGCGGAAAACACTAGATTTGCCGCGCCTCCATAGCCCACAAAACTTTGTCCGACACCACACTTCTCGAGCAGCTTGAAAAGGAACTAGGCAGTCAGTACGTCATTGAGCGTGAGCTGGGTGGCGGGGGCATGTCGCGTGTCTTTCTCGCAACGGAGGTAACGCTACAGCGGAAGGTCGCGATCAAGGTGCTGCCTCCCGATCTGGCAGCGACCGTGAATGTTGAACGCTTCCGGCGCGAAATTCAGCTGGCTGCGCAGCTGCAGCATCCGCTCATTGTGCCCGTGCTTTCTTCCGGAATCATGAATGGCCTGCCCTACTATACGATGCCCTTCATCGAGGGCGAGTCGCTGCGTGCGAAGCTCGCCCGTGACCGTGAGCTTCCGCTTGGTGAAGCGGTGCGCATCATGCGCGACGTCGTGAGTGCTTTGTCGTACGCGCATGAAAAGGGCGTGGTGCATCGTGACATCAAGCCGGACAACGTGATGCTTACGCGGCACCATGCAGTCGTGACTGATTTTGGGGTGGCCAAAGCCTTGAGTGCCGCGACCAATCCCGGGAGTTCACTCACCTCGCTCGGCGTTGCGCTGGGAACTCCTGCTTATATGTCGCCGGAACAGGCCACCGCCGACCCCTCGACCGATCATCGGGCGGATATTTATGCTGTTGGGGCCACTGCATATGAGATGATCACTGGCCGGCAGTTGTTCAGTGGTCGTTCGCCGCAGGCAATGCTGGCTGCGCAGGCTGTTGAGACACCGGAGCCGATCGAGAAGCACCGGCCGAGCGTTTCGCCGGTACTGGCGACGCTGATAATGCGCACCCTGGAGAAGCACGCAGCCGATCGTCCACAGACTGCCGAAGAGATGCTGCACGTGCTGGATGCATTGGCGACCCCAAGTGGCGGGATGACGCCGACAATGTCGACCCCGGTAGCCGTTCCTTCCAGGGGAATTTCGAAGCGAATGCTCGTTGGAGCCGGAGTCGCTCTGCTGACTGTGCTGGCGGGATTAGCAGCGAGCCGTTTTATGAAGACATCCGCTCCGGTCGACCCCAA